>JAYRIK010000131.1:0-3645 GCA_041906865.1 Candidatus Auribacterota bacterium | reverse complement strand
TTCACCGATAATAATTAGTAAAAAGACTCGAGGATATAGCAAAGGAGGCAAAGGCAAAGCTGAACAAAATAAAGCAAGGATAAGGGAAAGGCAAGAGAGATTGCAAAGGCTTCACCAAGAGATGAGACAACGAAATGAAGGAATGTCCGATCATGCTATTGATTTGAGAATTGCAAAGCAAGAAGGGCTAAAAAGAAGCACTGTATACAATGCTCGAAAGCGAGGGTCGATGAATTAAAAAGTTGTTATCATGCCTCCGTAATAACAAGAGAATAATTCAGAATGAGACGCATATCCACAAAATGAGGTTATGCGATGCAAAGAGGTTTTTTACGAGATACAGAAGTTGCCCAACGTTACAATATTAGTCGTCCTACTGTGTGGCGATGGGTTAAAGATGGGAACTTTCCTAAACCGATTAGGCTTGGAGGCGGCTCATCCCGTTGGAAATTAGAGGATTTAGAATCTTGGGAACAAACTCAAGTTCAAAAAGACTACAAAGAAAGTCCATCGGAAGAAAATTCTTATTAGAAGGGCCTTATGTCAGAACGCCCTTCTATCCCCTATCCCTTCACGCATATACCCAATATGCTATTGACAGAGGATTTTTTAAATGATCATGAGATGATGAAGTTTATCATCTTTATGATGCGTCGTATTTCAACACAGCCGACAAAAGTTCCTTTAAAATCACAATGCAGGCATTTAGATTTAGACCCTTTTGAATTTATGTTTGGAAGGATAGCGTTTGCCAAAGCCGCAGGGATTTCACAAAAGATTGCCCGAACACGTCTAGCACAACTAATAGGGTTAGGATATGTAGAAGAGGTGGTTAGTAAAAGGGCCGGCAATTTTAGGGTCTACAGATTAGTTAAAGAAGCTTTTTGTCGAAATTTGGGCCAGCATCAGGGCCATCAAGAAGCTCAACCGGTAGACAAAGATGAAGACTTGCTTTTGGGCCATAAACAAGAAACGAAAAATCAAGAAGAAAAGAATATAGAGGAAGCGTTTTACGCTGCTTCTGCCCCTTTTCCTGTAGAAGGCGAGGACGTATCCGTTATTTCTGCTTACTGTGAGATGCATAAATTAGACATAAAGAGTTCATTGATAGAACGGTGGATTGCCCAATACGGTTTAGACGATGTTTTAGGGACCCTGTCATTGATGATTTCTTCGAAGACTTTTGTAAAAAATAAAGAAGCTTGGATGGAATCCGCTCTTCAGCGTAAATATTTTGACGAGAGCAAAAATAGAGAAGCCAACAGCCGATTTGCTAAAGAATTTAAAAAATTGCACAACTGGAAGGATTTAACATTAACAAAGCAATACTGTCGACATGAACCATCAAAGAAAGATTATCTTTTTAGTTTGCCTCCCGAAATCTTTCAAGAAATTTTGAAGAATTGTTTTGATCAATATGATTCGAAAAGTAGCACCTGAAAATGCAGGAAAAATGCAGATGAGCGGAAAATTTCAAAAAGGACAATCTGGAAATCCAAGAGGTAAAGCAAAGGGTACAAAAAATCGAGCCACACTTGCAGCAGAAAAACTTTTAGAAGGCGAATTGGATAATATTTGTCGAAAATTAGTGGAGGAAGCCTTGAATGGTAATACGCAAGCCATCAAGCTGGTTTTAGACAGAGTATTACCTCCGAAAAGAGATCGAATCATCGATATCAAGCTTCCAAAATTAGAAACAGTAGAAGATGCTGTAAAAGCATCATCGGCTATTATTAATGCCTTGGGGGAAGGAAATATTACACCGACTGAAGCAGAAGCAATATCAAGAATTGTTGCCGCTTTCGTCAAATCGATAGAAACATACGATATTGAGAAAAGGATTAGTGCATTAGAGCATAAGAAGACTCATGAAAAAATCAATTGAAAGACGAATAGAAAAGCTTGAGAGACTATTGCATGCTAATCAAGATAGAGGGAATATTGCAACCGTGGTTTATGATCCAAGAGTGTGTTCAGAATCCGATCTTCCAAAAATTGAAGCAAATGTTATCCTATGTCTACCGGACAACGGTCATCGAATACCGCATGGAATGCCCCTTCCCTCTATAGGATATTTAATCAAGTATTCGTAAAAGATTAGGAATTATGCAACTTTATAGGCTTGATTTGGCGAATTCCCTCTTTCTGGATAAACATATTTTAACAAACCATCCTTGACTAAAGGTGTTAGGTATTGCCTAACTAAGTGTTTTTTATCTTTTCTATCGAGGAATTCTGCAATTTGTTGAGCCGTTAGAGGTTTCCAAGCGCAAAGAGCACAAATCATTGATTTAAGTTCCTCACTACTAGGTCTTTTTCTTAAACCATCAATTTTTAACTTTAAATCTAAGGGAAGATTTTCCCCCTTCAAAAATTCTTTATTCTGGTGTGTTTTTAGCCCAAGCTGGTGTGTTTCGTCTATTAACTGGTGTGTTTCGGCTTCCAATAGCACTGGTTTTTGCTTGTTAATGATTTTTCTAGTTGCTTCAGGATGAATAGGTAAAGTAACCAAAAAATAGCTGTGATGTTCATCGGTTTGAAATATAGGAGGTGGGGATCCATTAACTTCCATAGCATTGTGGATTTTGGGCACACCTGTACAACGGCCTTCTGTCAAATGAAGCTCTTTAAGAAAATCCCCTATTCGCCTGTTTCTGTATGTTCTTACACGTACGGAACCTTTATTTAAATCCTCTATCTTGAGTGGAGGCAAAGGGCCGGGAAAAGATAATATCTCAATCCTATCACTATGGATGCTAATTTCAATTGGTTCTCTTTGGGCATAGTCTTTATGATAAACGGCGTTGGCCAAAACTTCCTCTAGCGCTTCATAAGGATAGTTATAAAAACGATCCGCTTCTGCTCTGTCTGGACGTTTGCGTACCTCTTCTTTAATTAGCATTGACTGAAGATATCGTAAGGCCTCCTTCAATTGAATATGAACAGGGCCCTTAAAAATCTTTTCGGAAAAACGATCTCCAACTTCATCATGAAAATCCACAATATCTATTTGGGCACATGGGAAAAACCTCTCGGGTTGATTATTGAACATCATTAAACCAATATTTAATGGCTTCAAATATTCATCTGGACCTTGAGCAATTTGCATTTGTCTGCAAAGATGAGGGAAAGGTATTTTGTCTACTTCTGAGAGAAGATCACTTTTGATTTCACGTAGAAAATCCTTGATTAACCCTATATTTAACTCAGTGAGTTGAGCTTGATGGCAAATGCGGTCGTCAAAAGGTACTTGATTAGAAAGTTCATGAAGTTTTTGAATATCACTTGTTTGAGCTTTCACTGTCGAAGAGTTTCGTCTAATGAAGTAAGCGTAGGGAGCATTTTTTGCTAATGACTCTGGAGCTTGATAGGGCCTTGTTTGACCACCTGGACACCAAACGACAAGAATCATTTTTTCTTGAAATATGGTTGGTGATACCACAGGATGATAATGAGGTCGAATTCTATTACCTAGCTCTAAGATCTCTTTTTGAATTGCATCTATTGTATTTGAAGCCAGGCCGATAGGAGGGAAAATTGGCTGTCCATCGGATTCTTGCACGCCGAGGATAAGATAACCCCCACCCCAATTATTGATATCGTTAGCAAAAGCAGAAACAGTGCGAAGAAAAGCCTCTGGATTCC
>JAYRIK010000130.1:0-6307 GCA_041906865.1 Candidatus Auribacterota bacterium | reverse complement strand
TGTTTTCAAAACAACATAAATAGCCCCATGCATCATAAATAACGCAACAGTTGTCACTCCCAATAATAGGCTGTATGGATGAATCAAACCTAACAATGTTCCCGCATACTCTCCTTCTGAAGATAAAGGAATGCCCCAAGCCAAATTGCCAATCACTACTCCAATGAGAAAACTAGAAAAGATACTTGCAAAGCTAAAACTCCAATCCCATAGCATGCGCCACCATTTCATCGGTTGCTTACTTCTGAATTCAATGGCAACCGCTCGAAATATTAAAGTGAAAAGAAGTGCCATAAAAGGAAGATAAAAACCTGAGAATACTGTTGCATAGGCATTAGGAAAAGCTGCGAATAAGGCTCCTCCTCCCGTAACAAGCCATACTTCATTGCCATCCCACACAGGGCCAATCGAATTCAGCATGAGTCTGCGTTCTTCATCGGTTTTAGTGAAAAGATGCAATGCTCCGATGCCTAAATCGAATCCATCTAAAACAGCATAGCCAGCAAATAGAATACCCACCAAAATAAACCAGACAATATTTAGATCAAAATTCAAATGCATTTTGATCACTCCCTTCTCTTCTTAAGTTTCGGCTCGACCTGCATGAATATGAATATCTTCAATAGGCCCTTTTCTTATTTTTTGATCTAGTAAAAAAATAAATACAGCAAACAAAAGCAAATAAACCAGTGAAAACATGATGAGAGACGCCCATATATGATTTGGGTTAAGATTTTTTGAAACACCTTCAGAAGTTCGTAAAATGCCATAAACAATCCAAGGTTGTCGGCCAATCTCAGCAGCCATCCATCCTAATTGATTGGCAATTTGAGGGCCTAGAACTGCCAAAACAAAAAGACGTAAAAGCCATCTTGTTTCAAAAAGTTTTCCTTTTCTTAAGAGAAACACCCCAGCCAGACTTAAAAGAATCAAAAATACTCCAATCAAAATCATGACATGATACGACTGAAAAACAATATTCACTGGAGGTCGATCTTCTTTTGGAAAAGCATGTAGCCCTTTCACAGGCTTTGTATTATCTCCATGAATAAGAAAACTCAATAGACCTGGAATGGCTAGACCGTATTTTACAGTTTCAGATTTTTCATCGACCCAACCAAACAAGTGATAAGAAGCTGGAGCATTTTCTTCATAATGAGCTTCAAACGCTGCCATTTTGGCAGGTTGATATTGGCTGACGGTAAGAGCACTGAAATGCCCTGTAATCAATTGTCCAAGAGACGCCACAACTGCCACAATCAGAGCAATCTTCATTGAAGCTTTCGCAAAATCAAGATGCTTTTTCTTTAGTAGATAATAGGCACTGACACTCAAAACAAGCCATGCACCAGCTTGCCACGCTCCCATCATGACATGGCTTAATCGATCCATAGATGAGGGATTAAAAACCAAAGCCCAAAAATCTGTAATTTCTGCTCTGATCCTTGCCCCTTCCCCCACAATGTGAAATCCCGCAGGAGTTTGCATCCAGGAATTGGCTACCACAATCCATACCGCACTAAACATGGCACCAAGTGCAACCATCAAGGTTGAGAAAAAATGCATTTTAGGGCCGACTTTATCCCAACCAAAAAGAAGCACCGCTAAAAATCCTGATTCCAAAAAAAATGCGAAAATTCCTTCTGCTGCTAAAGCACTTCCAAAAACATCTCCTACAAAGCGAGAGTATGTTGCCCAATTGGTTCCAAATTGAAACTCCATGACAACCCCAGTTGCAACTCCTATCGCAAAAATCAAACCAAAGATTTTGACCCAGAATTTTGTCATCTGATGATAAAGAGGATTTTTTGTATAAAGAAAGCAACCTTCCATAAAGACTAGAACTAATCCCAGTCCAATACTCATAGGAGGGTAGATATAATGAAAGGCAATGGTTAATTCAAATTGAATACGCGATAACAATAAAGAATGCATCTATACCTTAGCTCTTATAAAAACCATAAAAGAAGTTGGAACATCATCCCCATAAGCTTCTTCTAGATTATTGGGGATAAAGAAGATGCTAGCTAAACCACCTATACCCCAAACCATATGTTGCCACTCTGGTAAATCATAAATATAACCCACACTGATTTTAGTCACGTCGAAAACTCTTCCATGTCTAAAATCTTCTTCTAAAAAAAATTCGTCTTTTTCAACATTTTCTGCCCGAGTAAAAAATGTATGCGTATGTGAAATATTGATAGAACTTTCCAATAAAAAAGCATTTAGATTATGACCAGGATCGTTCATATTTCGACCATAGGCAAATGTGGTTTGCCAATTGTTGTTGTTCCAAACTTTATTGTAGGAAATCGAGCTCGTCAATCGATCTTGATCCACCTCAGGTTCAAGTTGTTCAGGACTTGTAATCCAACCATAGCTGAGTTGAGCAGACCAATCTCGTGAAAAATTATAAGTAAGACGCATCGAATAGGAATCAAATTTGGGAGAATCAAAATCCCATCGACTTTGATCCGGTTCTCTACCTGTAAAAATGGAGCCTTCTAATTTCCAATTTTCAAGAATATATCCTAGGGTAGCCACACCATAAGTAATATGAGTTGAGTCTAACCAATGATGTGTAATAGGAGCTTCAGGATTATCTACCCCTGAGAATCGATGCATGAAAGCAGCAGGACCCAAAGAAGGTTCTCCCGGAAGACCAAAATAGGCAAATACAGAACTGATGTCAGAGATAGGAAGACTATAAGTCGTTGCAAGCTCCATCAAAAGATCATGGGCATGTTGTATATCAATCAAAGGATCTATGCCATTCGCTGTTTCTCCTGTTTGAAAAAGAAGCGGATATCCTTTCTTTCCAATTGTAGCGGGCTCTAATGAAAACATGCCTCGTAAACCCCAAGTCCCAGGGCCAAATGAGCGACTTGCCATCAACATCAGCATATTGGTACTAAAAATTTTATCATCACCTCGATCACTTCCCTGATGATCATAAATCACATTGGCAAATCCATGCATCATTCCCATCCATTCCCCTCTCATAAAATGAATGCCTTCATGAGGAGTCGATTCGGGTTGCCAGCTTGTTCCTGAAGCCTCACGACTCATAGGGTAAGTTCCTAATGTACCCACCATTGAATGCATCTGATGATCCGACATATTCATCTGAGCATGATTATGCTCAGCAAAAGACATGCAACAAATGAACATAAAAAAAATAGTGCTTAGAAAGGAAATCTTTATTCTCATAAATGTCCTTTTCGAAAAAATTTTAGAGAATAGAAATAAAAAAAGATACACAATCTGGGTGTCGTGTAGAAATCATATCAAAGTTCTAAGAAAAATTAAACCTTGGTAGGATCTAAAGTTGCAAGAATCTTCGCAAGATCATCTGCATGTTCTTCCTCTAGCGCTAAAATCCCTTCAAGCATTCGTCTTGTGGTTGGATCTTTTTCTGCGATATATCGAATCATTTCACTATAAGAGTCAATGGCGATGCGCTCTGCAATAAGATCTTCTTTAACCATATCGACTAAAGAATTCCCCTCTTTGTATTCAGAATGGCTACGTGTGACCAATCCTTCAGGGTTAAAATTAGGGTCTCCCCCTAATTGAGTAATGCGGCTTGCAATAAGATCTGCATGAGTCTGTTCATCATTTGCATGCTGAAGAAATTCCTGTGCCACTGGTTCTGCATGAATGCCTTGAGCCATAAAATAATGTCTTTTATAACGAAGAACACAAACCAATTCTGTTGCCAAAGCTTCATTTAAAATTTTTACAATGGTATTGATATCGCCTTGATAGTTTTGTGTCACTGCTCCATGCTCAATATGTTCTCGTGCTCGCTTGCGAAGTTCTTGTATATCGCTCAAAAAAGGTTTTTCCATAATAATTCTCCCAATTTTAAATTCTGGAAATAGAATATCAAAGCATAACTTAAATAAAAATGAGAATCAGATTAGAAAAATCTAATTTTTATCAAGCTGTTGGGTAGAAACTTTTAGATTTTGATATAATAGAATAATTCTATTTGATGAAAGGAAATTTTATGGAAGAAATGAACGTTAAGAAACTAATTGAAGAAGTTTTAGAAGAGAGTGGCATTATCGGAGATGTTGAATTGGCTGGGAAATGGACGGGCGGCACTTTAATTTTGAAACCTTTAGATCAAGGTCTTCAATCTAAAGAAATTCCTCTAGAAACTTTTTTCCATAAAATCGTTATGCTCCGAGACCGACTGCGTGTTCTCGAACAAAAGGTGAACACCCATGCAAAACTTACTGATGAAGATAAAGTAGAAATGCAACAATACATCACTCGTATTTATGGATCATTAACTACTTTTAACGTTCTCTTCAAGAATAAAGAGGATCAATTTACCGGAGAGAAAGGCAAAGAATCTATTTCAGGAGAACCTGCTTAGTCAAGATCAGCTTGCCACTAGTAATTAAAAAGATCCTTAAGTGCAAACGAACTCGCAGGGCTTGCAGCTTGTAAAGCTCTATGGATTTTGTTTTGAATATTAAGAGTCAGCCGCCTACCTGTACGACCTTTTTTAACCATCTTAAAGGTCAGTTGTTCTTTAGATGCACGAACAAGATCAACATTAGATAATCCCAGCTTATTCATGATTTCATCTAAAGGTTGTGGACCCAATTCTTTTTCCATAGGATTTACTTAACATTTTTATAGTACAGAAAAAGCACTTACTTTATCAAGAATGCACTGCATGCTTGGTTTATTGCTATTACCCTACGTATTCTGTTATTGAAGCGATGATTTAAGCTTACCTGCTTTTTCCTTCGAAACTTGAGCCTCACTTGGTTGCTTAAGAGTTTCAAAAATTTCAGCACGAAGTTCGTATAGGGAGATTTCCAGCACCGTGGCATAATCACTTGGGAGATTCTTATCAATAATATTCATAGCCATATCTATTTGTTCTTGTGCCAAGGCAAAATTTCCTCGTCGAAAACTAACTTTTGCCAACCAACAATGGAGATTAGCAATAGCATGATACTTCCCGCGTCTTTCATCTTCCGGATTTGAATAAGCTGGAAGATATCCCTTCCGCTCTTCAGCAGAAAGCTTCTCAGTCCAAAGAATTTTCAGACCCGCTTCAGCAATTGCAAGCGCTGAACGAAACTCAGCATCAGCAGCTACGAAATCATTTTGTTCAAAATGTAAGCAACCTCTAAATAATAAAACCTCCTGTTCCAGATACCGGTCTATTTGACTACTCTTCCTCGCCTTTTCTATAGCTTCCTTTAAACTATCTTCACTTAACACCAAAGAATTAGCCTTTTCTTGGGCTGTAAGAAAAGTATCGTACAATACAATTAATTTATTTTTTTCAAAATTTGTACATACAGGAAAAGGAATCAATGAAACCCCAAAATAGAACTGTTGTAAAAATCCTCTAATTATATTGTTTGTCCTATCTGTATTAAAACTTTCAGGAGAATAAACCGTGATAATCACAAGATGACCCACCTTTTTCTTATTATCAGGCTCATAATTATCATCGCTATAAACTTCGATACATAATTCCATAGCTTCTAAAAAGGCAAAACAGCGGCGAAATTGAACTCTTTCATCATTCTTCCATTCCGGATCAGATTTTAAGTGCCGAACAAGCATTGTCCATGGTTCATCTTGATCAAGTTTTTCGGACACAAAGGGAGAGCTAAAAGAATAATAATCCTCTCGGCGATTAGGAAGAGATGTCCCTAAGTCAAGCCAGTAAGGAGATATTGTTAAAGTAGGCATCGAAGATGACAAAAATTCCATCGTATTATATCGGGGAGGAATATTGTTATTACCACTGTACTTTTCCTTTTTAGTATCTACCATCAATTCATGGATAGCTCCAGCATCAAGCTCCCTCAATTTTAGAGAAATAGAAAATTTATCCGAAGAGTTCAATCCAAAAAGCTCTGCTACTGAAATCGCTTCCTTCCCAGTCAAAACCATTTTTTTCTCAACAGCATTAGGGAATCGAGCTGAATAGGCAAATCCAGATGTCAAGATACTCAACACAAATATCCACAGTACACGAATCACTTTCATTTTCCCCTCTTCCCTTTACATATTATAATGGCCCAACCCCTATTTGATTCCTTTATCTCACTCTATCGATAGAGCTAATGAATCTATAAAATCAGCCAATAATTTGGATTGTTCGGCGTTTAAAATATAGTAGGGTTAGTGCAACGAATTATGTGTAAAAGGAAGAGGGGATTCTCTAAGTTTTTCATTTCTGATTCTGGTTAAAGCATACAAGATTCTATCAGCAGAATGTTGATTAGGAATAATTTCCATGGGTTTCATCCTTCTTCGATAC
>JAYRIK010000129.1:0-3301 GCA_041906865.1 Candidatus Auribacterota bacterium | reverse complement strand
TCTTAGCCAGCCGATTATCTTTTGGCATTCATTTTACAACACAATTTTTATCATGGCTGGTTTTGGGAGCAGGTTTTATCGTTTCATTGATCATAGCCAAAGTTATTCAGAAACTTTCTCATTTGATTATTCAATCTCCTATTGATAAAGGGGCAGGAGCTGTTTTAGGTGGGGGACGAGCCGTTCTCTTGAGTGGCATTTTACTTTCATTTTTTCTTCATTTAGGCCAACCTTTTTTTCAAGAACATATGCAACAATCCGTTATTGGAGCCTTCATTGTTCCTAAAATTGATCAAATGTATGAAATCGTCAAACAAAAAACAACACCCGTAGAACTCATAAAAATTCAAAATGAATTAACGGCTGGGAGTGATCAAAAAGCCGCTCAGGAACCTTCTCAAGAAACATCCGAACCCTCAGCAGAAACACAGTAACCCGTTTTTCTGTTCACTCATTTTTCTGTTAATAAACGGTACAACGGATTTTTTGGCTAACAGGTACTATGCAAGGTATTATTCCAGAAAATATATTAGACGAGATACGCTTGAAGGTCGATATTATCGAACTGATTGGGGGTCTTGTTCCTTTAAAAGGGGCAGGTCGAAATTACAAAGCTTTATGCCCGTTTCATCCTGAAAAAAGCCCTTCTTTCATGGTTAATTCAGAGAAACAAATCTTCCATTGTTTTGGATGTGGTGCAGGAGGAAATATTTTTACTTTTTTGATGAAATTCGAAAATATTTCTTTTCCTGAAGCGGTTGAGACATTGGCAGAAAAAGCAGGCGTAACCCTTCCAAAACAAGGACTTGCTTCAGCTGGCGTTGAATATCAAAAAAAATCCCTTTTTGAAGTAACCGAAAAGGTCTGTCAATTTTTCGAAAAAATGCTTTTAACTTCTCCATTAGGACAAGAAGGAAGAAATTATTTGAAATCAAGAGGAATGGACAGAAAAACAGCTGAAGCATTTCGACTTGGATTTTGCCCTATTGATGAAGCGACTATTTTAAAAGAATTAAAGGCGTTAGGGGTACAAGAAAATTTATTGGAGAAAGTAGGGCTGATAACAGAGCATGAGCAAGGCAAGCATTTTCGATTTAGGGGAAGAGTTATTTTCCCTATTTTTGATGTCCAAGGCCGCATTGTTGGTTTTGGAGGACGGGCTTTAGGTGAGAGAATGCCTAAATATCTTAACTCTCCAGATACTGTTCTCTTTAATAAAAGCAATTTATTGTATGGCCTTCATTTAGCGAAGCGGTCTATTTTAGAAAAATCACAAGCGATTCTTGTAGAAGGGTACATTGATGTGATCAGTGTTTTTCGTTCAGGCGTAGAAAATGTGGTTGCATCGTTGGGAACGGCTTTTAATGAAAATCATGTTCGTCTCATTCGTCGTTTTGCTCAAGAAATCGTGGTTGCTTATGATGGGGATGATGCAGGACTTGAGGCTTCTTTACGAGCTTTGGAAGTTTTCTTAGATCAAGACATGATTGTAAAAATTGTAAAAATCCCAGATGGCCATGATCCTGATAGCTTTATTCGGGCAAAAGGAAAAGAAGCTTTTGAAAAATTAATTTCTCAAGCGGGCTCCATGATGGATTTTAAAATAGAACTTCTTTCTAAAAAATTTAATTCCCAAACAGAATCAGGGAAACTGACCATTGCCCGTGAAGTTTTAAAAACCATTGGTCGTCTCAAAAGTTCTATTCTTCAAGATCATTATTTTAAAGAGCTGAGTGAAAAATTAAAAATAAATGAGCAGGCTTTACGTCAAGAACTCAAAAGGGGAGGACTGATAAAAATTAATGTGCCTCAAAAACCCATTCCTGTTCCTGAAAAAGACTCGGGGCATGATTTAGAGGAAGATTTATTACGCATCTTATTGCATAATAATGAGTTAATTCTAGAAATAAAAGAGAAAATAAGATCAGACGATTTTGAGGTTCAGGAATATAAGTCATTGTTTGAGAGAATGTTAGGATCTAAAAAAATATTAAAAGAAGAAGAAAAAATAATTTTAGAAACTTTAGAAGCCAAATTATTGATTGAAAAACCTGAAATAAAAGACATTCAAGGTGCGTTTAATAAGTATATAATAGCTTTAAAAGAAAGAAGTTATAGAAAAGAATATCAATCATTAAATCAAAAATTGAAAGAAATTGAGAAATCTGGGAGGAATCAAGGTCAAATGGATGAGATTGTCAGTGAACTTCAAAAAATTCATAAAGCAATTGCTTTATTAAAAAAGGTATGATATATTTAACAGCTTATTTTTATATTTTTTAGAAAGTAGTGGGGGAAAATCTTAAGACAAATCGAGGATACGCTCATATGCAAAAAGAAGTGAGAAATCAGAAGATTAAACAGCTGGTCAAGATTGCAGGCGATAAAGGCTTTTTGACCTATGACGATATTAATGAGATTTTGCCTGAAGATGTTGTTTCTTCAGATGATATTGAAGCCTTGCTGATTTTGCTTCGAAGCATGGACGTGGAAGTTGTGGATGATGAAAAAGACGTCAAACCTCCTGTAGATGAGGCAGCAAAGGCAAAAGAAGAAGAAGAGGCAGAAGATGAAGTCTCTAAACTAGAGATTTTAGATGATCCTGTCCGCATGTATTTGAAGCAGATGGGCAAAGTTCCTTTGTTGACCCGTGAGCAAGAAGTGGATTTGGCCAAACGTATTGAAGAGGCGGATGAGAAAATTCGAAGTATTCTTTTTACTTTTGGTAATGTCCCTCGCGAGAGTGTATTGATTGCCAGAAGACTTCTTGCCGGTAAGGAGAGGTTTGATCGAGTTATCTTAGATAAGAATGTATCAAATAAGGATAAATA
Organism: Candidatus Auribacterota bacterium; assembly: GCA_041906865.1. Taxonomy (GTDB): domain Bacteria; phylum Auribacterota; class JACPWU01; order JACPWU01; family JACPWU01; genus CAZXEQ01. The sequence goes on along the minus strand of JAYRIK010000129.1, from coordinate 470 downwards.
TTTATCGAATCTTGAAAAATTTTGTAATCGTCTTGAATCCATTGAAGGGGATATTACAACCATTAATAAAGATTTAATGAAACGTTTGGCTAAAGCGGTCAGAAGTCGACGTCTGAAAAAACGTGAAGCTTTGCGTAAAGAATTAAATCAGATTTTACAAAAATTTTATTTTCGTCAAGAAGTGGTTGATGAACTGGTTGATAAAGTTTTAAGTTTGCATGATAAAGTTATTGTAACAGAAAGAGAAATTGAAGATCCTCGCCCGGGAGAATCCTCTAAAAATCGCAAAAATCGTGTTAAGAATGATCGTCGAAAGCTTAAACGAATTGCAGAAACACTCGGCGTGAGTGTGGATGATTTTAAACGCGAAGCAGGTATTTTAGCCGATTGGACTCAGAAGATGAGAACGGCTAAAGATGATATGGTCGAAGCCAATTTGCGATTGGTGATTAGCATCGCCAAAAAATATA
>JAYRIK010000128.1:0-5735 GCA_041906865.1 Candidatus Auribacterota bacterium | reverse complement strand
CAAGGAGCGACCCTTCAGGAATTAGGCCCAAGAAAAGCAGTTATGACTCATATGGAAAAAACAGCAACTGGAAGCCTGAGACAAGAATTTACTATTCCTTCCCGAGGTCTTTTAGGCTTTAGAGGAGAATTTCTTACGCTCACACGCGGCACAGGCATCATGTATCATTCCTTTCTTGAATATCAACCCTTTAAAGGCGATATTGAAAAGCGTAAAGAAGGAGTTCTAATTTCTCAAGCAGATGGCAAAACAGTGGCCTTTGCTCTTAACAATCTTCAAGAAAGGGGAGATCTTTTTGTTGGAGCTGGAGCTGACCTCTACGCTGGAATGATTATCGGAGAGAACAATAAAGGGAATGATCTTGTCGTCAATGCCATCAAAGAGAAGAAACTTACGAATATGCGCGCCTCAGGCTCAGATGATGCCATTCGCCTCACTCCCCCTCGTCAACTCACACTTGAACTTGCTTTAGAATACATCGAAGATGATGAACTTGTAGAAATCACGCCCAAAAGCATTCGACTTCGCAAAAAAGTTTTAGGTGAGATCGAACGAAAAGCTGCAGAACGTTCCCAGCGGTAGGCCAAATCACTCATAAGTACACTTCGAAAATACTTATTTCTTGTCAGAAATTCAAAAAAAAAGTGAAGATGCTTTCGTCTAACATTCCACATCTAAACCTAGATACTGAAGTTGAATCATGGAATTCGACGAAAGATCTTGGCCATCTTGGCTTTCAAAAAGCCTCGACAGACACTACTTTGTGTATGTCTACGTTTTTTTCAAGCCAATCTGACACAAGCTTTTTCGTCTCGGTTCTCATTCTCAACCCCAGTATCCAGGTTGTGGGAGGAGATCAGCGAATGTTAAAGCAAAAGCATCTTCACTTAAATATTAAATATACAACTAGAAGCTGAACTTTAATTGCGTACCAATAATATGTAAATCATTCCAGTCACTGCCCTTCTTGTTAGATTCCCAAAGATAGAAGAGTGCGCCTGAAGTATGTTTACATATATCGAAGCCAACACCTACATACAAACGGTTTCTGTCAAAATCTGTATGTTCATGAATAAATACTTCATCTGCAATAAAAGGATTAATATTCCATTCAGTCCACTTCCATGGGCTCTTGATGGTCAATTTATTGCGATATGCAAATTTATCCTGTTTATCAGCTCTATCAAACATCCGATATTCAAATCGGTTACGATCACTTAAATCCCAACCTTCCCATTTGTACTTAAGCGTTCCATCAAAGGTAGGACGATATTCTGTAAACCAAGACTGAGGATTAGGCGTTGTCCATAGTTCAAACACTTGACGATATCCCGCACCTAGGTCTAACCAACTATTAACTTTATAAACAAGTTCAATAAGATCTTCCTGTTTATAGAGTTTACTGGCATCATCGCCAACCCAAAACTCTGACTCTCCAACAATCTTCCATTGATCATTGAATTTTCCTTCAATCACTTGATCATGATAATACTGAAAATCACCATCTTCGCTTACGGCAGCTTGAGCTAAAAATCCATTGCCTAACCACAGCAGCAAGGGAAGACCGAGTTTACACATCTTAAACCATTGTTTCATGTGAGTGTTTCTCCTTTTTTAAATTTTCACTCTTTCAGTGTATTTCCCTTATATGAAGATATTTTAAAGATAAAGTGACTTTTGTGTGAACTTTGATTTATAGGGAATAATTCAATATTGAAGTTTTGTTAAGGAGTTTTTCGGGCTTTTAAGAAATTTTTGCCAATCCCATTTTTTGGAAAAGACGAATGTATAACCATCCCATATCAAATTCAAAGAAACGAACTGAGAATTTTGCAGATCCAGGACTTTGATGATGATTGTTATGAAGTTCCTCTCCAGAAAGCCAAATCCCTAAAGGAAGAATATTTCGGCTGAAATCTTGAGTATTAAAATTTCGATAGCCAAATTGATGCCCTACTCCATTCACAATGCCCGCAGCCCAAAAAGGAACCCAAGTCATTTGGGAAACCCAGATGATAGAACCTTTCAAACATCCAAACATTAAACACTCAAGAGCCAGCAATACAAAAACACCTAAAATATGATAAGGAGAAAGAATTTTTTGCTCCAGCCAATCCTCAACTGTTGCATATCCATATTCTTGAAGGATTTTTTCATCCTTAAAAGCCTTGCGATAGTAAAAAACACCAAAAAATAAAACATTCAACCACCCCAAAAGAGCGGGACTATGAGGATCTCCTTCACGGTCTACATACGAATGATGTTTACGATGACAAGCCACCCATTCTTTGGTCACCATAGCTGTACTTAACCACAGCCATAAACGCATTGGAAGACTCACCCATCCACTTAAAACAAGCGCTTGATGTGTTTGACAACGATGTAAAAAAATAGACACACAAGCAATAGTTAGATGACCTGAAACAAATATCACTAAAACGATCCAACCCCAAGACAGATGAAATAAAGAATTCATAAACTCCTTTTTAGAAAATTTAGAAAAGAGAGCAGATTCTATCACAGAAAATCCTTTAAAGATTATTAATAAGGAGTGGGGATTTGTATATCAAAAATATTTGACAGCAAAGGGGTTCTATGGCATCATCTCCCTATTGTTATCTTATCCAGAGTGGCTGAGGGAAAGGCCCGATGACGCCACGGCAACCGCTTCGATGTTATAGTCGTAAGGTCAGGTGCTAACTCCTCCTTTTCAAAGATCTTATAAGCTTTGTAAGGGAAAGATAAGAAAGGGCTATTTCAACCTCTTCTTATCGAAGAGGTTTTTTTTTGACTAGATTTAGCAAGGGTTATAAGCTGTAAAGGGGAAAAGAATGAAAGTAACAACTGAAAAAAAATCTTATGTGTTGGGCTTACGATGTCGGGAATGTAGCAAAGAATATACGCAACAACCCCTTCACGTCTGTGAAGATTGCTTTGGTCCTTTAGAAGTAGTTTATGATTATCCTGAAATCAAAAAAGTCCTTTCAAAAGAAAAAATCCTTTCTCGTCGCCCTACGATGTGGCGTTATCGAGAGCTACTGCCGATTGATGGAGACCCTACCGTCGGAGTAGAAGTTGGATTTACCCCTTTCTTTCGTTCAAAGCGGTTAGCGCAAGCCTTGGGTCTTCAAGAACTATATATTAAAAATGACGCGGTCAACTACCCTACTCTTTCTTTTAAAGATCGTGTTGTAGCTGTTGCACTTTCCAAAGCAAAAGAATTTGGATTTAAAACTGTGGCTTGTGCTTCCACAGGGAATTTAGCAAATTCCGTTGCTGCTAATGCTGCTCAGGCAGGACTTGAGAGTTATATTTTTATTCCTGCTGATTTGGAACAAGGTAAGGTTTTAGGAACATTGGTGTTCGGAACAAATCTCATTGGCATTCATGGAACTTATGATGAAGTCAATCGCCTTTGTAGTGAAATTGCAGATAAATATGGTTGGGCCTTCGTAAATATTAATATTCGTCCCTTTTATGGAGAGGGATCTAAGACCTATACTTTTGAAATCATGGAGCAAATGGGCTGGCGTGTTCCTCAAAATATTGTGGTCCCTATGGCCGGAGGTTCTTTGATTACAAAAGTCCGAAAAGCCATGAAGGAATTCTATGATTTGGGATTAGTGGAAGATCATTCCACCAAAATTCATGGAGCTCAAGCTGAAGGATGTGGCCCTATTGTTCATGCCGTTCTTGCAGGTCATGAATTTTTCAAGCCTGAAAAACCCAATACCATCGCCAAGTCTTTGGCCATCGGAAATCCAGCCGATGGTTTTTATGCCATTAAAACGATTCGCGAAACAGGGGGTTGGGCCCATGGAGCTACTGATGAAGAAATCGTGGATGCAATAAAGCTTCTAGCCTCTACCGAAGGGATCTTTACAGAAACCGCTGGAGGTGTTACGCTTGCTGTCTTGAAAAAATTGATTGCATCTGGGCATATTCCTAAAGATGAATCGGTTGTTTTATGTATCACCGGAAATGGTCTCAAAACTCAAGAAGCCATTGTGGGAAAAGTTGGCCAACCCACCTTGATTGAAGCAAAACTTTCAGAGTTTGATAAAATATATAAGAAACCGTAATGCGTAGCGCGTAGGGCGTAAAAGCAAAATACTCATAACGCACAACGCATGACGATTAAGAAATGGAGAAAATTTATGTCAACAATCGTAAGAATCCCAACACCCTTGAGAAAGTTAACCAACGGGAAAGGCGAAATCCCAGTCACAGCCAAAAATATTCAAGAAATGATTGAACAACTCGAAAAAGATTTCCCAGGCATGAAATCAAGGCTTTGTGATGAATCGGGCAGTGTTCGTAAATTTATTAATATTTTCATCAATGAAGAAGATATTCGCTTTAAGGAAAACATGGGGACAACCCTTAAAGATGGAGATGATGTCTCCATTGTTCCAGCGATTGCTGGAGGCAAGTAAAGACAGTAGATCTTTTCATATTCAGTTTTATCGAATTACGAATTGCTAACTACAAATGACGGTTTTAAATTATGAGAACACGTGTTTATCTTACATTTACAGAGAAGCTTATTCAAGAACCTGTGGTCTATGAATTAGGTCACAAGTTTAAAGTTGTGACTAATATTCGTAGCGCAGGCGTAAATTCTGGCGTGGGTCTTGTCGCTCTTGAAATCGATGGAGACAAGGCTGAAATTGACAAGGCCATCAAGTATATGAAGGACCTTGGAGTCAAAGTCAAACCCATTGAGCAGGATGTGGTGGAATAATAAATCATGTCAAAAGGCTTTACCCTTTGGTTTACAGGTCTTTCTGGTGCAGGAAAATCCACACTGGCTTCTCTCTTCAATGAAGCATTTAAAACCATCGGAAGAAAAGTAGAGCTCTTAGATGGAGATGAAGTTAGAACTCATTTAAGCAAAGGCCTCAGTTTTAGCAAAGAAGACCGTGATATCAATATTCGCCGCATTGGTTTTGTTTGTAAATTACTCACCCGTCATGATGTGATCGCCATTACTGCTGCGATCTCCCCTTATCGAGAAGTTCGAGAAGAAATTCGTAAAGATATCAGAAATTTTGTAGAAGTTTATGTGCAATGTCCTATTGAAGCCCTAGCCAAACGAGACGTCAAAGGACTTTATAAAAAAGCGCTTGCAGGTGAAGTCAAAAATTTTACCGGCATCTCTGATCCTTATGAAGAACCTCTTCATCCCGAAGTTACAGTACACTCAGATAAAGAAACGGTGGAAGAAAGTGCTTCAAAAGTCATCGCCAAACTTCTTGAGCTTCACTACCTTTCCAAAGATGAAGCCAGTCAGATCAAAGATACTTTCACCTAAATATTGCACGATAATCGTGCAATATTCGCTTTTGCCTAAGCAAAAGACTTTTTCACCTACTTAATAAGTAACGGTGAAAAAGTGTTAACCTCGTTATGCACCCATTTTTATGGTCGCATAACGACCCACGGGTGAATTTTTCACGCAATGCGCGAAAAATTCAGGTTTTAAAAAGTCCTCAAAAGCGTTAAAATAGATATGAACCTAAAAGAAGACTCATTTTCATAAAACAAAACCTGCTGTTTTCTTTTTTTATTCTTTCTTATTAAAAGGCAGTTAAATGAAAATCCTTTTCTTTGAATTAACGAAACAGGAAAAAGCTTTTCTTAAAAAAAATCCTTTTCTAAAAAATAACGAAACTGAAATGCTTCTTGAAGAGCTTTCACTGGAAACTCTTCAAGAAAATAAGAATTGCGAAATT
>JAYRIK010000127.1:0-3987 GCA_041906865.1 Candidatus Auribacterota bacterium | reverse complement strand
TGGAAAAGACGCTTTTGTTGCAAGTATCGATGCAAAAGATGGTTTTAATGGATGAGGTATTGTAAAAGCTCTTACTGATCGAGAATGGTCTGCGATACGTAATCTAAGGCAACAATATTTTTTTAAGTCGAAAGAAGACCCCTACACGTGGACATTTGAACACAAAGATCACGTCCATTTTGTTTTCTATAAAAATGCCGTTCAATGATCCTGATGGTTACGAAACCGACTCACAAGATATCGAAATAGGAAAATCCCTTATGACTAAAGAAGACCACCCTCAAATCTCCATGAAGATCACTTTATCCGAGGCTACTCAAGAAGACAAAAATACCATCCAAAATCTTGGCCGTTTCTACGTTTATGAAATGTCAAGATATTGTGGTTTTTTACCCACTTGGGAAACTCCATCTAACGGTCTATTTGAATCCATCGATCTCAGCTCCTACTGTCAAAAGCCAGACAGGCATGCATTTTTAGTAAAAGTAGATGCAGAGTTGGCTGGATTTGTATTGATCAACAAAGTGGGAAGCTCGCCAGATGTAGATTGGAACATTGGGGAATTTTTTATTGTGTCCAAGTTTCAAGGGAAAGGCGTTGGACGTCATGTAGCAGAGCAAGTCTTCAATCAGTTTCCTGGGGTGTGGGAGACTGCTCAAATACCAGAAAATAAAGCAGCAATACAATTTTGGGATAGGGTCGTCAGCCAATATTCCAATGGTCAATTTGAAAAAACACTTAAAATTGTGCCAGAACCTAAACCGCATCCTATGGTTATTTTAAAATTCACCTCTCAAAGAAATCCGAGTATTCAAACTAAGGAGAATGCGTATAAAGTGGTCGTCGATTATACACCTACAGAGGCTGATAACGCCGTTGTAAGAGAAGGTATCGTTGCATTCAATGAGGCTGTATTAGGTGAGCGAGATAAAGCATTTTCCATTTTCTTGAAAAATGGCCAGGGAAAGGTTTTCGGCGGGGTACAAGCATTCATGGGCACGGAATCAATCTACATTGACGTGTTATGGGTGGAAAGGAATCTCCAAAAACAAGGGTATGGCAAAAAATTATTAGATGCAGCAGAGCAAGAAGCCATTAAAAATGGATGCGTTTTTTCTGCGGTAGATACTTTTGATTTCCAAGCGGAAGAGTTTTATTTGAAAAATGGTTATAAACGGGTCTGTGAATTAAAAAATTGTTGGTTCGGTCATTCAAAGTTCTTTCTAAGAAAGAATCTAAGCTAAATATGCGATTAAGGATAAAAGATTCAAAGATGTTTATGCTAAGGAAAAATTTATGAAAATTACTGGTCCAGACCCAAAGTCTATTTACCCACTCAAAGAATATACAAGCCTTGTTTTCCTAAAACACTTTGTCAAAGCTAGCAACATTACCATTGGCGACTATACCTACTTCGATGACCGTCGAAATGGTCCAGAAAATTTTGAAGAATACAATGTTCTCTATAACTACGATTTTTCCAAGGTAAAGCTTATCATCGGCAAGTTCTGTGCAATTGCGGCAGAAACAAGATTCATCATGACTGGAGATCACAAGCTCGATGCAATTAGTACTTATCCTTTTCCTATCTTTGGGCATGGTTGGGAATCAGCTTTCAATGTGTATGACTTACCTGTAAAAGGTGATATCGTCGTAGGAAATGATGTTTGGTTCGGGTATGACTCTTTGGTGATGAACGGTGTCAAAATAGGAAATGGAGCCATTATAGCAGCCAGAGCAGTCGTTGTGAAAGATGTCCCTGCTTATTCTATTGTAGCTGGCAATCCTGCAAAGGTTGTAAAAATGCGATTCGATGATAAAACTATTGATCGTTTGCAGAAAATCGCTTGGTGGGATTGGGAAATTGAAAAAATCAATAAACATTTGAAGCTGCTCTGTAATCTAGACATAGGCCAACTTGAAATGGTTGCATATGAATGAAGCTGGAATAAACAACTACAAGATATCTTTTACGCCTCTTAGCGAAGAACATTTTGCATTGATTCACACTTGGTTTAATGAACCCCATGTTCAATCTTTTTATTCGCTTAGAGCATGGACTATTGAGGAGGTTCACCAAAAACTAACTCCTTATATTCAGGGTGAGGGGGGTATGGAATGCTACATCATCTCTATTGATAAAACCCCTGTGGATTTGACAACTTTCTTGCCTTTTTGAATGATTTTGCGATTCTTGGCGTTAGATTTGAGGAATGGGGTCAGCGCCCCAAAATCGGATAGACATTCTACTGAAAAGCCTCTTTGCAGCTTTTGCAAGCATTTGGCGACAAAGTCACTTACATTCTCTCATACCATCTTCATGAGGTACCATAACCGCTCCTACAGAATAATGGTCCGATGGATTATGAATATTCGGCAGCGGTTGATTTATATCAGCTGCTTCTTCCTTAAAACCTACAGTGATGTGGCTAAACTGAAATTGACCGCCGAACTCAGGCTTAAGTGTAATCAAATAATCTTCTTCATCGATAGCAAATCTTCCTGCTTTAGAATGTTGAGTTGTTACCATTCTCTTTTTTATTGTTGTTGGTCCAGCTTGAGTGCTCATCAGACCCAGCCTCTCCAGATGTTCCTTAAAAAGTTTTACATCTTTTTCGGTTTTAGTATTGGCATCTATTCCGATAATTACCTGGAGAGAACCATCATTCAACTGATGAAATTTTTGCATAATAAGTTGGATTTGCAAACGACCATCTTCTGATTTTGTAGAGTTGCCATGGCATGATGCTAGCAAAAATTGCTGTCCTGAGTCCTTTCTTGTTGCTAGAATTACATTCATACGCCCAGCCTTAAAACCCTCATAGTCTTCGATGAAAATTATTTCGTAATTGGGCTCCCATAGATCACTTCTAAGAAGAATAAGCGTACCATCTTGCAGGTTTTGACGATCGACAGGGAGGAAAAGCCCATCACTTGAGAGGGTTCTAGGAACTAAAGCATCACTTTCTTGAGTAAAAAGAACACCTGAATCTGAAGCAATTAATCTGTCTTTAAAAGCATTAGCTCTAGCAACAGGATCCCCAAGCGTACGTCCAAATATATCTTTTACTTTATTGACTTGAGCTATTATTTCATGGTTAGAAGATATTAGTTCTAGATTCAAAGATTGATACATCCAATAAAAAAACACCTATCCTACAGGGGAGCTAAAAGCTTCTAAATCTCTGTTATCTGCCGATTCGCCGAAAAATTCCCTTAAGTACTCATTATTTAATTTTTTCAAAGATTGTTTTACATTAGCTTGTGATTTCGTTAAGGAAAATGCTTCTTCTGTAAAAACGGCATTTATTAGATTCTTTTTCAGTTCAAGACTATTGCTTCCTTCAAGAAGCCTTGTTGATCCAAGGATGGGTAAATTAAAAATTCTGCCATCTCTAGCAGCCTTATCACGCAAGGCTTTGTCAAGACTTAGTAACTCTGAAGGATTGTTTCTCAAAAAACGAAAAACTTTCTGATCTTTATAACGTTCTATAAAAGTAATGACGTCTGCAAAATCAGACTCCGTGAATCCGCTGTTGCTTAGATTATCCTGATGTTTCTTAATTTCTTCAATTAGCTCTGGAGTGACTAGCTCTCCTAGAGTAGGACCATACACCTTTTCTTCATTAACAGCCTGAATGACAAGAAATTTTTTATATTCGGTTACTTCTTGTTCAGTTGCATTGCCATTCTCCATTTTCCGTTTTACTTCCTGGTCAGAAAGATTCTTAGCAAGCGCTTCCTTAGACACGACCAATTCAAAAACTTGTTGTCTAGTAGGATTCACTTCTGGGCCATAATCTCCCTCGAATTCAAAAGGATCTGTAAAAATACCTAATATGTTTGCCGTATGAATTACAATAGATAGCAATAGATTCATTTAAATATAATCCTTTATTTAAATTTGAAGAACTATTTTATAGTTTTTTGTTATTAATAATCAATGTTTTAAAGTTTTATGAAGAGGAGTAGCATTTAATAGAAAAG
>JAYRIK010000126.1:0-1659 GCA_041906865.1 Candidatus Auribacterota bacterium | reverse complement strand
CTTTGGGTTTCCATGCTTTTAACTCTTTATGTGGTTCCTACGTTACAAGTAAAATATTGGCAAAGGCAAAAAAAACGAAGAGCTTTTGAAAGCTATAGAGCTCAGGAAATGATGGTTCCTCTCTCTGAGGTCAATCAGTGATGTTTTTTAGGAAAAAGAGAAATAAAATTTATCTTGTCTTCATTTTTTTGTTTGCGTTTTGGTTTTTGAGTACGATGACTTATTCGTCCCTTGCTTTAGGGATGGAAAAAGAAGTTTCTTTTTTTCAGACTCTACAGGAGATGATGGAAAGAAATTCCGAAGTTCAGTGGCAAAGAAAGCAAGTGGAAAAAGAAAAATGGAATCATTTTGCGACAACAGGTAATTATTGGCCTACTCTGTCAGGTCAATTATCAGATCAACAAACTCAGGATGATCATTATTTACGAACTCAATCAGCTCAACTCAATTTAAAATACAATCTTTTTAGATCTGGTGGGGATCGTGCCGCTCAAGATAGCAGCTATTCTCAATGGCAAAGAGAATCAGAGCAGCTCAAGCAAGTGGAACTGGATCAAGAACAAATAGATGTGATTCTTTTAGTAAAATACTTGGAATTGAATTTTAGAATTAAAGTAGCACGAAATAATAAAGACATGAGTGAGGAGTTGGCACGTATTGAAAGTGTTCGTTACCAAAAAGGACTGATTCCTCTGCAAGAAGCACAGAGATCACAGGTAGAAAAAAGCAATGCTTCGGCTCATTTAAGTGATCTGGAAATAGAGTGGATGGAAGTTCAATCTCAACTGCAATCAGAATGGGGTCGTGAACCACAATCGATTCAAATGAAATGGCCTTGGCAGGATTCTTTGTTATCAATTAAGACATTGAATATGGAAAATAAAATTTTATCACTTCAAGAAATACCTTCGTTTCGTTCGTATGAATGGGAAACAAATAATCAGGACAATCAACTGAAAGAAAAATTTCGTGCGTTCTTTCCTAAATTAGATTTATCTCTGAATTATGGGTACTACTCTGGTGCAGCTCTACCTGAAACTGTATCTTCAGTTACGCTCAACTTGACTGTTCCTTTATTTGATCTTCAACAGCACGGGGACTATCGGGCCCAAAGGGAAGCTCAAGTTGCCGCAGAAATTAAGAGCAAACAATTAATCAGGGATTTGAATAGTGACTGGCAGAAAACCAAGTTAAAATTTCAAAAATCATGGGAGTCCGCTCAAGAAAGGGAAACCAGCAAGCGGTTAGCTCAAACACTTTATCAGGATCATTTATTGCGTTTGCAAGCGGGTCGGAGCAGCATGAATGATATTTCTATTGATCAGAATCGATTAGCAGAAGCCGAATACTTATCCATCAAAGGATGGGCTGATGTACATATTATTTATTCTCATTTCTGTCATCTCATGGGAAAAAAAGTAACAGAGACCTCTTTTCCCTGCTATTAAGATAAAGATCTCTGGGTTAGTAAGTGAAAAAAAGGGGAAAAAATGAAAATTGCTTTATTCAGTACTCACCATTTTGAAAAAAATTTTTTCATTCAAGCCAATGAAGTTCATCACCATGAGATATCATTTTTTGATACAGCACTTAATCAAAAGACAATTCGATTAGCTCAAGGGTTTGAGTGTGTTTGTTGTTTTGTGAGTGATCATCTTG
>JAYRIK010000125.1:0-8837 GCA_041906865.1 Candidatus Auribacterota bacterium | reverse complement strand
TAGAATTCCAGGTTGGTTAGAAGGTCAAGGAGAACGCTTGTCTTATGCAGATAGACTTCGTTGGGCAGGAAGGCTTCAGGTTTTCGAAAGGAGTAGACAAGCTTTCCAAAGAATACGTCCATTCCCTGCGAATGTATCTGAAATGCCTCAATATTTTTCTGAGAAATATGCTCCATTTACTTTTAATTTTCCGGCGGGTGCATCTGTCGAGCAATATGCACGTTTTGATGAGCATTTGACTCTCTTGATGAGACGATCTGCACTTATATTTCAATGGCTTCTTTCTAAACCAGCATCTTCAGAGCTTGTGATGAACTTAAATCCGGATTTGCCTGTAAGATTTCATTATTCAGCCCTTTTAGATGATAGATGGAGACAGTGGTGTAATTTGTGGCCAAGTTTATCAATGGAAACTGAGCAGGAAAAAAGAGAAGTTTTTGAAAGGGATTTTGCAAGTTTTATGGAAACAGGAGAGGTTGTTGGAGAAGAAAGAATAGTTCACTCCACTACTACTCAAAGTTCTAATCCTGGAATATCTTCTGTGCGTTGGGAGACTGTGGAACAACCTCGACAGCAATTTTTTGAACAAAATGTTCGTTCATGGATAGAAGGATCTCCTATTGCTGTTTCTCTTGAGGGGAATGTAGAAGTAGATAGAGGTTTAGTTGCGGAGCATCCACTTTCTAGAGCAAATCGAGAAAGACAGACACATGACATGCTTTTAAGTGCTGCGCCTGTTCTTAGGGACACTACTAAATATCAAGTTTTTTTAGAAAGAGCCCAACGTTTGTTGCTTGATTTGGCTGTAGATCAAAGCGAAGAAAGTTTTAGTGATCAAGTAGGCCATATGACGGTTTTATTGCATTATGCTCGAGTTATACGAATCCCAGATGTTTTAAGAGAAACAAAAAATGTCTTGATGGCTGTGATTCGGGAGCAAAGACGAAGACTTGGAAACACAGATTGGACAAAAATCATGCATTTTTATACCGCTCTTTATGCGCATGATTGGGAAAACTTACGTCAGAGCGGAGTCACAGAATTTCCTGAAATGATGTTTCCTGAAATTGGGAAAATGTTGGCCGAAGATATTCTTCTTTTTGATCCAGACTTTCGCAATATCGAGCAAGATTTACAAAGAGGTCAAGATTCGCCAGAGCTGAGACTTTTATTGAAGGCGTTTGGACTTTATCATACAGCACGTGTAGACGATGAACGTTTTCGAGAAGTATCACAGAGATTCTTGACGTTTTTACAACATCATCCTAATCAAGTTACAATGAGACGAATTTGGCAAGCAAATCTATCGGGTACTCCTGGAGTAAGTTCAGAACAAGCAGTGGGACGAATTGCAATTTCCCCAGAAGTCGCAAGAGAAGCTGTAAGAGAAGCTCAGAGAGAAATCCCGCTGATAGATCAAGGCTTAGGAAATGTGGATCGTTTTTCTGTAGAAACTGCTCGTGGGTCAGGAGATTTAGACCGCGTACGGGGTCTTCTTCAGCAAAATCGAATAAGGAATCGTCAGGGGTTGGCTGTTGTTAGAACAAGAGCTACTGATGTTCCTTTTTCATCTGTTCGTATGGATGAAGCTTATTTTAGAACTGCCGCTGGATATGTAACTGATTTAGTAAGTGAATTGCCATCCCGAGAGCAAGAATCTATTGTGAGTGAGCTTTTACCTGAAGCTCAAGCTGTAGTGGGTGTAGGGGTTGTGAGAACGGAAACACAAGTTTATTATTCAACGCTTTTAGGACGAATGACAGGATTACAAATTCCAGATTCTCAAAAAGAGCAGATTCGAAACACATTAATAAATTTTTTCCCCCATTTATCTTTAGATGTAAAACTAGAAGTTTTTAAAGCTGTTCAAGAAAACACGTCTGCAGAATTAAAGGGTTTTATGTTGGATAAGATTTTGGCTGATCTAGAACTTTTACCCCCTGACCAAATTCGTCAGACATTAGAGCGTGCAGGACTTTTGGATTTCTTTTCAGTGAATGTGCTCTTACACTGGAGAGATTTTATGGAAAGAAGAAGTCAATTTATTCGCAAAATGATTCCGATTGCCTTCAATGTGATTCCATTATTTGGTCTTGATTCACGGGCTCAAGCGGGGTCAACAGCATCTCTCAATTATCAAAATAGATTACACCAATTTGATGCATTTTTAAGAAACATGCAAACAAATTGGGCAGAAGTGATGATATCACTTGTAAGTATGGTTGAGCATGGAGTTCGTGTTGGTGTTGGAAGTGAAGGACAAAACGGGCAGGGAGCCTCTGCAACTTCGACTCCAGAAGAAGCTTTAGCCAGAATCAATTTTGAGCTTCTTCAACACGAAGAAGTTGTACATGTCTATGAGGCGATTCTTCAGGCTATTGAAAGAGTGATTATTTTGGGACGGGGTCGATTAGAATCAGATCAACAATTATCTCCGCAAGATCGTCAAAGAATACAAGATGAAACAGAGCGTAGAGCAAATGCTTTACTTGTGCCTATGACGAGCTTTTTTACTCATGCTGGTGTGGCAGAACCTCGATTATCTCCTTCAGATCGCGCCTCTATGCCTCCGGTTATGTATTATCAACGGATGCAAGCAAGAATTCAGACTCAAGAATTACGAGCTTCTGAAATTTTGAGAATTCTTCAGTTAGCTTCTCAGGTTTTTACTGAAGACCGTTGGAATGCTTCATGGGAGTTTATTTGGCAACAGAGACAGAGAGGTTGGCAACCATCTCAAGGTTATATTCATCGAGAAGATTATCAAGCCCCTTATCCTCGATTAGATTTTATAGATCTTTATTTGATGGGATTTTGGTTGGAGATGCTTCCTCAAGATCGAAGAGATCAAATGGAGAATTTATATCGTCAGGGCCGATTAAGAATTGTTGAAGAGACAGAACCTGATTATGTCCAAAGGGTAGACAACAGTATGAATATTCGTCGAGATTTTCTCCTGAGCTTAGTAACCCTTAGAGATAATCCATATCCTTATGATCATTATACCGACGAAAATGGAACTGTGAGAAGTGTTCAAGATCATCAAGTCTGGGGAGTTCACCTTTATGAACGAGTTGTAAGTGAACTTCAGTTGCCTAGGATGGGTAGTGGTTCAGTTGCAGAGGGGCCGAGGCCAAGTCTTGGACAGTCAGGAGCAGCATATGTTTTAAGTATGAGAAATAGGGATGCGGGGATACAAACGACTGTTGACACAAGTTCTGATGCAGCGGTAGAAACACCAGGAGTTTATCATACTACAGATCCCAATTATCATTTTCCCATGCTTCGTCATGACGGAAATCCATATTCCCCGACTCCAATTTCTTCGACGGATGCTTCTATTCAGAGAACAGCTACTGTAGATGCTACTAGAAGAATGATTCTACCTCCAGCCTTAACCATTGTTTTTGGTTTGATGGCTCAAACTCATCGTGCACCAGAAGCTTTAACAGTTACAACTACTAGCCTAAATGTGAATTCAGCACATCCTCTTCTTACTTTGACAGATGGTGAAACTCTCGAATGGCCTAAAAAATTATTTTGCGATACAAGTTACAATGCGACTGTAAAATTTAATGGAGAAAGATGGGTAGTTCTTCCTGAAGATGGAGGGACAAAAGAAGGGCGTCAACTCGCTTTTTTAATGAGCCGGGCTTTGAATGGGATGGATTCTGAATTAGAAGGATCTGATTCAGATTCAAAAGCATTGGGGCGGGTGTGGTCTTTTGTTAAAAAGAATTCTCAGTGTAGGATTCTTTTTCGAGTTTCAGCGGATCTTCCTGTAAATTCTGCCTACATGGAAGATGAACACGGAAATCCAGTGATTGTCTTTCAAAGAAATTTTGCTCGTCAAATGTTAGAAAATTGGACTGGGTCCGAAGATGTAGTTGAGCAGTTATTAAGGGAGAGATGTTTGCACGAATTTAAACATGCAGCTTTAGCTTTTGTAAGAAAAATGAAACAAACTTATAAAGACGTTCTCAAATATCAATTTTGGTGGAAATTTCGGCAAGGCTTTATGAAACTTTTCCACTCTGAAGAAAGTGAAAAAATTGGCGAGGAGGTTGAGTTGATTAAAACGGATGTAAGGTATCATCGAGTTTCTGTTTTAAAAAAACCTCATCGCCAAGCTCAAATAGATCATTTCTTTCGCTCTTTTAAGGAACGAGATGCTTCTGTGTTTTATCGAGAGTCTCCTGGAAGAGGTGCCGCAGGTTTTTCATCGGGTACGTATTTCCAATGGATTCAGAAGCTTGCTCAAAAAAGATTCATATGGGATAGGGAAATTCGAAGTTATGTAGAGAAGGCAATGGGCGTAACAGGTAATGATAAATTTTATCGATGGATGGATGTTTTTACGGTTGTTCATATGGTTGTTTTAGTTGTTTGTCGGTTTTTATTTGGGAATCCTCATTTGCCTTATTTTGTTTTCTCTATGACATTTGCAAGTGCTTTGATGACGCTTATGGTTATCAAAATAAAGTATGAAGGTGAAAATCGTTCGGTGAGCCCATCTTTGAATGAAGGAGTGAGAGAAACTCAGCAGCTATCTACAGGTGTGAGAGTAGGGCCGTTTGAAGCAGATGGAACTGAACAGGAAGCTGTTGCAGAGAAAGTTATGAGCAGGGAAGCAAGAATGAAAGGCCAACCTATGCTGACTTTACCAAAAGGAGAAAAATTTAGGCATTCAGCACGGGTAAGACTTGATAAAAAATATACCATACAAGTAGCCTTTTATGGACAAGAGGCTAAAAAGACAAAAATTCTATGGGGGGAATGGAAATTCATTCTTGGAGTGAATTCTGACTCGACATTAAGACCTTTGGATACAGGAAAAGATGAAAGAAAGGATGTCCAACTTGCTTCTTTGGTAGAAGAAGCCCTTACATATATTTCTTCCACAATGTATGGAAATGACATGAATGGAAAAACTGAATGGGTGAATTTTTGGTCTGGAGTTGAAAAAACTTTTAATAGAAAGCCAATCCTTATTAAAGTGTCTGAAGATCTTCGTGTTAATTCTTGGATGACGGTCGATGATAAAGGAAACCCCATGATTGTTTTACAAAAAAGATTTGTAGATCAATTGCTCAGAGATCAGTGTGATCATCCTGAGGCGGTAAGGCATATTTTGGCAGAAAGGCTTATTCATGAATTTGGACATATTGCTCAGAGCCAATCAAAAAGAAATACATCTCAATTGACTCAAAAGGAATTTAAGGAATTTATTGATGAAGAGATAAGGCAGATTAAGGTCGACGTTCTCTTTTACAGGTGGTTTGTTTTAGCAAACCCAGATCTTCAGAAAAAGATCGATACTTATTTTGCCTGGATTAAAAGCCATTCTAGTTCCGAGGCGTTTTCCTCAGGAAATTATTTTAGACAAATTCAATATTGGGCTCAGAGTACAGAGAACATTGATAAGCAGATTAGAAACTATGTAAGGTACATGCTCGGTGTAAATTCAGGTTTATATTATGTTTTTCTAGATTTCTTTCATCGCTTAAACGATTCATGGAAAATAGGAAAGATAGAAATCAGTCGGTTTCGTGGGCGGCTTATTTTGGGTGGTATTAGTTTTCTGATGGTTGTTTTCCATGATCTTTATTTTGGTCTCGATCTAAAAAGTATATTGAAAAAAGCCTTCATTTGTATGTGTAGTTATTGGTTTTTTGCTTTTTTTATGCAATTTGTGTTTTTTTTATGGGATTTCTTTTATTCTCGGTTTTTGTCCGGACGAGATAACAAGCCAGAGAATGTTTGTAGCTCCCCCAAGTTTATAATAGCAGGTATTCCAGTAAAAAAACCTTTAGTAGGAGGAATATGTAGTTCGGGCATGACTGGAGATAAAGATTTAGAATCCTCTGATTTTAGAAGAATTTTTGAGGCACTTAAAACTCTATTTTTTGAAGATAGTTCATCGGCGGCTGGAGCTAAAGCGAGGGAATTTCTTGATTCTAAGGGAGTTTTGACTGTACTTAAAGCTCTGCTTTCTAGAGACAGGTCACTCGAAGCCATAGTTGAAGATTTGGCATCTCTTGGTTCTGAAACCAAGAGAGCTGTACTTGAATTTTTGGCTCTTCTCTCGGATGATGAGACTGAGGCTGGAGATTCAGAACATCGCAGTTCTGCAAGTGTTCGTGTTGCTCCTGAACCCATGCTTCCGGTACCTGCGGATAAGGATACCAAAATGAGAGACAGAGAAAGAGATGTTGATAGCTCTAGTAATGCACATCATTTAGGAGCAAAAGTTCTAAAATTTCGAAGGCCTTTACCTGAAGAGGATGGAGATGATGACGACAAGGGTTCTCCTCACTTTTCCATTTATGATGGAGGGCTTGGAGGAGCAACAGTTCCAGATAATAGAAGAGTAGGACAAATTTTGAAAAGAGAACTGGATGAAGTAGATCTCTCTTTTACTGAAACAAGATTCACGGGAGATATTTTAAGTTTTCAAGTTGTGGATGCAAGAAACCATCAAGAAAGTGACTTATTAAAAGCTTTGTCAGTATTTTTAAATAGCGCAACGCTTGATAAGAAAAATAGGGAATTATTTGAATCTACCCGTTTAGTTGTTTTAGGTGGTGAAGATGTCGCCATAGAACGGGGCGAAGGAGGTATTATTTATGCGCATTATGGAAAGGCAAAAGGCAATGCTCCGCCAACTGTATATATTCGAAAAAAATTATTAGAACGTTTGCTTCAAGAAAAAAATTGGGATGCTTTGGCTACTTTGATTCAAATGGAAATGTATCGAAGAGAATATCCGATGGAAGATGAGTTAACAACGGACGAAGTGTCTAAGAAATTAAATGTCCCTTCTGAAAAAATAGATCAACTTATAGATATTGTTGCTCAGGCTGAAGAAAGCCGTATTTTGGATGATGAAGAAATAGAATCTGAGATTATGGATATGGCTTCTCAACTGGATCAAATATCTGGTGGAGAAAATTCTATTTTAGGAGTGAAACTTTCAAAGCTAGAGGATTGGATCTTTGAGAGATTCGTCAAACGTTTAGCAATACGATTGCAGGAAAGAGAAAATGCAGTGATTGAGTTTTTACGTCGTTTAAGAGAGCGGACAAAACTTAGAGCTAAACAAGTAATTAATGATCTTCCTCCCGCTCGGAAAGAAGATTTTGTTGGTTTAACTAATTTTGATAGAGCTGCTTAAGAAGTCTTCTTAAGAGAAGAGAGAGTTCATCTTAATCACAATCTTTAACTTGCCAGAAACTCCAGTCTCAAAAGGAGTTTTGCTTTTTTCTAATTGGATGACCATTTTTTGAAAATCGGTTTCATCTCCGTATGCAAGAATGAGAGATTTACACTGATCGCAGGTAGCAACGTCCCGATGTTTCTTGATAGAACGTTTGATTTCTTTTTCGCAGCAGGGTTTCATGAGAATTTATGCTTTAACAGCAGGTTGAGGAGTTTGTAAACCAAAATTGTTTTTGTAAAGAGATTGGATTTTAGAGATTTCTTTTTGAGTGAGTGTGGGAGTGTTTGGAGCTTTTGCAAATTCTTCTAATTGTTTCAAATCATAAATATTAGGAAATACAGAAGCTATAGAAGGTTCTGACAAAATGAATTGAATAGCCATTTGTCCAAGAGTACGGCTATCATTTACAAGCCATTGAAGCTGTTCCACTTTTTTAAGTCCATCATCCAACCAAAGTTTTTTCTTCTCATCCGTTGAAACGCGATGAAAGCGATGATCGTTTTCGGTGAAAGTGGTATCTTGAGTGTATTGACCTTCTAGAAGACCCGAAGCATGAGGGACACGAACCAGGACGCTTGAGTTTTCTGCGCGGGCTGCTGAAAAAATCTTTTCTCCAATCATTTGCTCAAGAAGGTTATAGATGATTTGCGTGGCATGAACTTTCTGTGTCTGAATTGAATAAAGACTTTCTTCAATCTGTCTTTCTGCAATGGCTGGGCCTAATGAGACTCCAAAGGATTTAATTTTACCTTCTTTTTTGAGAGATTCTAAAGTGTCAAAAATATCGTCTTTTCTTAAAGTATCAATTCTTGGATTATGTAGCTGATAAAGATCAATTACATCTGTTTCAAGACGTTTCAAACTTTGTTCGCAGGCAAAGCGAATATACTCAGTATCCCATTTTTGAGGTAACTCTTGATGTCCTCGCTTTTCAGGTGGAGGGCTATAAATGTCATAGCCAAATTTAGTAGCGATAACGAGTTTGTCACGCTTGCCTTTAAGGGCTTTGGCTAAAATAGTTTCTCCATGCCCATTGCCATAGGTATCTGCGGTATCAAAAAAGTTGATTCCCAGATCGAAGGCTTTTTGAAGGAGTTGGATACCAAAAGCTTCATCTTTGATTCCCCACCAGGTGGTTCCAACCGTCCAAACTCCGAAACCAACTTCAGAGACTTTTAAAGAAGTATTTGCAAATGTTCTGAATTTCATAGAGAGCGCTAGAGTAGAATTTCTGAATCAGGGTGTCAAGGAAAACAGTTACCCGTTCTCCGGTTGGCCTGTTTATGGAAATATCTATGAAATAATGATATTTGCGGTAAATTTAATAAACCGGCAACTGGCTAACTGGCAAACTGGTGAACCGAATACTGATTTTTCCCATGCAAAACCTTCGAATTTGGTTTATCATCTTGCCCTATGGAAAAATCCAAGATTCGTGTACGTTTTGCACCTAGTCCGACAGGAGAGCTGCATTTAGGCAATGCTCGAACAGCTATTTTTAATTGGTTGTTGGCAAGAAGACTGGGCGGAACATTTATTTTGAGAATTGAAGATACCGATCAAGAGAGATCCAGACCTGAATTTTCCAGAATGATTTTGGAGGATTTGAGATGGCTGG
>JAYRIK010000124.1:0-3714 GCA_041906865.1 Candidatus Auribacterota bacterium | reverse complement strand
TTTCCATTTTCTCCCCAAGCAACAACTAAACCTTGTTTTTTTTGATAAAGCAACAGACAGCTTTCGTTTTTGGGAAAATGGAAAAGATGAGAGAAGGACTGAAAAAAAGACAAAGGATTGGTTATGGCTAAGCCCAGTTTAATTTCTTCAGAAAAAGGGAGTATATTATCTAAAACGCTTATTTGAAAATATTGCGTTTTATTTTCTTGATCCCCACCTTCCTGATAAAAAGTTCTTAAGTTTTTTTCTTGGCCAGGAGTATGAACTTCTTGGCTCATGCGAAGAACATTACCTAACATGCGTGTAGAAGTATATCTAGGAATCTGAATTTCATGGATATAGGAGGATTCAATAGGAAAAGGAATAGCGATTTGTCCTGGATTCTTCTTAAGAATATCTTTAACTGCATGACTTCTCGAAGGGATGTCAATGTCTGTTGCATGAACAGATTTAACATTATCCTCTTCTAAAACAACATTCAAAAGTCGGATTTTGCTTTCGGATATCTTCTCTAAACTTAAGGTCTCTCTTCTTCTAACCATTGGCGGATTTTAACTTCCCCTAATTCTCTGTTTAAAATGACTCTTATTTTTGGATAATGTTTTTCGAAGCTTTTAATTTGAAAGAAAAAACTTCGAGTTGCTAGAAAATCAGTTAAATCAACAGGAACTCCTGTTAACTCTTCCTTCTCATTAGTAAAGCCTGATTTTTTTCTCTTATAAAGGATCTCTTTTATCAGAAATGGACTCGCTTCGGCTAGCAAAACCTCCAATATCTCTTTCGGTGCTGTATTGATATTAATACGCCCACCTGAGTAAACGGTCAGAAATTTCTCCAAATCAAGTCCCCTTTCCTTCTTAATTTTTTGAATGGTAGGGATTTGTTTTAAAGAAACAAGAGGTCCTTCATTTTTGACTTTATTTAAAATGGTTTTTGAGTCTATTGAGGAAATTTGAAGTACTTTGAATAATTTTTGAATAAAACTTTCGTATTTCTCTCTAAACTTTTTATCAGAATGCAAGAGCTGATTTAAATCAAGTTTCGAGCATTCATCCTCGATTTCAAAGTAAATGGGTTGAGAGGGATCATCCGAACCCGTTTCTTGATGCCAGGATTCTGTTAAATCATCTTTTTGAGCATCATCCTCTGCTAAAAGCGCAATGGCTTCATAAATTTTTGAACGATGGAGAAGATCTTTTTCAAAATTTTCTTTGAGGGCTTGAACTCTTTTTTGTTCATGATGCAAAAAACTTGAGAAAAATAAAAGGCTTGTCCCAACAAAAAAGATTCCGATGATCAGATGGATCAGAATAAATCCATCTTTTGATTTTATGGAGTTTTGCCTGATTCTCATTCCTTGCTCCGAATAGGGAAAATCATCTTAAATATTTCATGATTATTTTTAATTTCCATAAGTATGGCTTGAGGAGGCTTGTTATTATTCCATGTTTTGAGCCATTGTTTTTTTGAATAATAAGTCCAACTACATTCTGTACTTTGATTATCTATTTTTTCACTTTTTTGATCTTCTTCTCGATAAAGTTCTTTTCCTTCAAATTTATAGGAAATTTTTCCATAAACTGTTTGAAATGTAATTTGGGAGTTTTCACCCTGGAAATCTTTAATCGATAAATTAAGATCTTTTTCAAAGCGTGAAAAATCTTGGGTTTTTATCTTTATTGCTTGGGTTTGAGCATGGAGTTCTTTAAAAGATTTCTTGATGCTTATATTAATATGCAAGATGCTTCCCCAAAGAAGCAAAATGACTGTTAATGCAATCACAAGCTCAAGAAGAGTAAAACCAGATAAGTTTTGTGAGCTTTTGCAATCAACTGGGGGTTGTTTTGTAAGTTTTCGGAAGTTTTTTTCTGACAAGTAATGACTTCTCGATTCAGCCGATAAATCGGCTTCACTCGAAGAATAACCGGAATTACTGTTCGAGCTTGTCGAGAACATTTTGAAATTATTTAACTTCTTTTCCATTGAGAGGCATGCTCTTTTTTTGAAGTGGCATTATGAGTTGGCTGGCTTCATACTTTTTTCTGCCTTGAGGGCTATTCCAGCTAATTTCAACGGTTATTTTCTTCAAATCCGAATTCCTATCTTCTATGCTTTGATTTATTTGAAATCTAGAATCGTAGACGGGTGTAAAATCGACGTTTTTAATATCTTGGTTGAGTTCTATTTCTGATTTCAAAATTTCATTTTTGGCAATGAGAATGGCATATTCTTGCTGTTGAGTGAGTTGCCAGTTTTTTCTTGTTTGTATTAAAAATGTATAGGCGCTTGGGAGAATAATGAGAAGAATGGCAAGGCAAATAATAGCTTCTAGGAGAATAAAACCATGATGTGAATATGGGAATGGATCTCTTGTTTTAAAAAATTTACCGTTAGAGTCGCAGAGATTAAAAGGATTTTTCTTGGTCAAGATTCCAACTTTCAATATCTTTATCCCATCCTTGACCCCCTCTTTGTCCATCTTGACCTAAAGAAACAATATCATAGGATCTATTCTCCAATCCGGGGGAAAGATAAAGATAAGGGTGATTCCATGGATCAAGAGGCAAGCGATCGGTATCTAAATATTGTTTAGAAGTATCTTGTTTCTTTTTGATCAAAGGCTCAAGCCCTTGATCTGTTGATGGATAAACCCCTTCATCAACATAAAATTGTTCAAGGGCTTCTTGAAAAGACTTTATTTGTAAGACCCCCTTAAGCCGTTTTGCCTGTTTGGGTCGATCAGAAAGTTTTGGGACAATTAATACTGCAAGAATGCTCAAAATGGCCATTACTACAAGAATTTCAAGCAAGGTAAATCCGTGGACTGTCTTGTAGTGGGAGTTATTCCTAAATGGCAAAGTAATGGTTTTCATGGTGATTAAACTTTTTAAAAAATTGCAGAAAAAGAAGTATTCAGATTTCATTTTTTGATTTTCGATAGTATTATACTTAAAACAACCCTGTTTTCAAGATCGGAAATCTAATCTGTGGAAGTAGACTATCTTTTTAAGAACGCTTATGTTGTTGATGGTACTGGAAAACCAGGCCAAATAGCAGACGTAGCTATTTTAAAAGATCGCATCTATTCAATCGCTTCTAAAATTGACCTTCCTGCTCATCACATTATTGAGGCTGAGGGCTATGTTCTTTCTCCAGGTTTTATTGATATTCATGGCCATACGGACCATTATTTTTTCATTGACCCTCAAGTTTCCAGTAAAGTTACACAAGGAATTACAACGGAAGTTTGTGGCAATTGCGGTTACTCTCCTTTTCTTCTCAAGGAAAAATTTATTCCTCATTTTCAAACTGAATTAGATCTTTATGGTCTTCGAGCCGATTGGAATGATTTGTCTTCTTTTGCAAACCGTGTTGCTCAAGCGAAACCTGCGATGAATTGGATGACCTTGGTGGGACATGGTACACTTCGCCTAGCCTGTATGGGGCATGAGAATCGCCCTCCAACTTCGGATGAATTGGCATGGATGAAAAAAGTTTTGCATGAAGCCATGGATCAAGGAGCATGTGGGCTTTCAACAGGATTGATTTATACACCGGGTTGTTTTGCCCAAGCTCCTGAATTGATCGAGCTAATGAAGGTGGTTTCTGAATATGAGGGGTTTTATGCCACGCATATGCGCAGCGAAGGAGATCAGCTTTTAGAATCTGTTCAGGAAGCCCTCGCGATTAGTCAAGCAGCACATGTCCCTCTAC
>JAYRIK010000123.1:0-1912 GCA_041906865.1 Candidatus Auribacterota bacterium | reverse complement strand
TATTGTCATAAAAATGTCATAATATCAGGAAGATATGGATTCTCGTTTTGAGAATTGACTTCCCCCGACAGAAGTCGTTTTTATTCCCAATGTCTAAATTTTACATAATTTCATAACCGATCATTTTGAGACATGCTAAACTTTTCAATAGCAAAATGAATTCATGGCTTATTCAGATGAGGCTTTGGCCTTATGCATTTGTACTCACTCTCTTGACTGCATGCAGTCATTCCCGTCTTCACACACCTAACCAAGAGTTAAATGATCCATCGACTCATCAATTCAAAGACAGGTACCTCCAATTATTGAAAAAACCGACCGTGAGTGGATTGGGTCAACTTCGAGAATACATCGCCAGTCCTAAGGGAAAAACAGATAAATACCTGATCGCCTACCGATCCCAAAAACAGTTTTCTGATTTTTTCTTTTCGCAAATTGTATCCCAAATATCGCAAGGCGATATCATTACGATTCGTTCTCTCTTTTATCTGGCCTTTGACTTGGGTGAAGAAAATATAGATGCAGAATCACGCAGCATCTCATCAGAAATAATCAATTCTGAGAGAGGAAAAAATCTTCGCACAGTAAAATCGGCTGAATATTTGCTTTCAGTTCATGTGGCATTTAATTTTCCTCAGCAATTGATCAAAGCTCTCGCACAAGAAAGTTATGTGAATCAAAAGCGAACTGAATTTTATATCAAGCAAATAGCAGAATACGGCATCAATGATGAGCCATTTCGCGCCCTTTGCCCCAATTGCCCTGCAAATCCAGTGGATTTTCTCGAACAAAAATACCGCCGATTAATTTCACCCCAAGCCCGAGAATCAGACGAAATAAAAATCCAAGAAAGTTTTCAAAAATCTCGTTTAGAAAAAATAAATGAACCACCCTTATTACAGTTACGAAAATTAGTGTTCGACCCTCAAGAACAAAGTTTAAAAAGTCTGCGCGACGCATGTTACGTTAAATCAAATCCTGATGCTCTCAAACCTACCGTTCATGATTTAGAAGACACCACCCTCCAAAAAATTATGGATCTTTTGAATAAGGGCAATTTGTACATCAGCCAAGCAATGATTATGATAACTAATGAACATTGTTGGGAAGACATAGACCCGATGGACGGACCCAAACCATGGCTTGCCAATTTATTACTTTGCAGACAGCCCCAAATTTTCTTACAAGCAGCAGCACTGGAAAATCCCAAAGGTTTATTCTTTGATGAAATCATGAATTTTCAATCACCCCAATCACTCATCAGTTGCACAGGTCAACCTGCAGCGGAAGGCAATATTACTCAAATCCGTCTGGAAAGACTTCAAAGCGTTGAAGCCATCACCCAATCAGAAAAAAAAATTCTTACATATATTCAATCCCATTACGATCCTTCTTCTGCTGAGAAAGAATCCAGTAATGAAAAAAAGGCACCTTGACAGAACAATAACAACCCACAGATTTAGTTTGTAAAATTAAAAAAGCGAAAGGAGCATTATATGAGAACGGGTTTAACCACTAAAACGCATCGTAATTCGTTGTGGGATTTATTTGGCGACATGGATTCCTTTTTTAATAATGGTTTCCTCGCCGAAAGAGGTGATGCAGGAGGTCTTCAATTTCAACCAGCCGTAAACATTGTTGAGGCAGATAATCAATTTTTGATTAGCGCTGATCTTCCTGGAATGAAATTAGACGACATTCACCTCGACCTTAATGATGGCATACTCAGCCTCAGTGGTGAACGTCATGAAGAAAAAGAAACTAAAGAAAAAAATGTGCGTCGTTTTGAAAAGCGATACGGCAAATTTGTCCGTAGCTTCAGACTACCCGAAAACGTCGTGGCTGATAAGATCGAAGCCCGATATGAACAGGGTGTACTCGAAGTAACCATACCCAAAACAGAACGTGCTAT
>JAYRIK010000122.1:0-6313 GCA_041906865.1 Candidatus Auribacterota bacterium | reverse complement strand
TCACATTTTAAATTTCATAACTATTTGTTAAAGAGTAAGATATGAAATTTGTATCATTCTTGACAAATAGGCAATTCTATGATATCTTACTGTGTAAGCCGGTTGCTTATGAAGATCTTTTGCATATCTTAACTCTTTATTTGAGAGTAAATTGAGAAAAATCATTATCAAATCAATAGCTATCTTCCTCTCGTGTTTCATGGGCCTAGATTCCTTAAATCTTGAGTCATTCTCTCATGCGCAAGCAGATTTAATTCCAACTACCCAGCTCCACATTGTTCCAATGACAGAGATTTCCCCTGATTCTTTAGCTTTTCGAGGTATGAAAATCAGTAAGGTTTTTAATGGAGAAGGGCCTATACATTGGGTACTCATCAGAGATATTCATTGTCAGGCACAGGCTCAGGAAAGGATTGCGACCTCATTAGAACAGATTTCCCGTGAAAATTTACTTGATCAGGTTTTAGTTGAAGGAGCCTCTGGACCTGTGCGAACACTTCTTTATGAAATTTTTCCAAATAAAGATGTGAGGACTCAAGTAGCGAGAAAGTTTCTTAGGCAAGGGCTTCTTACAGGAGCAGAGTTTTCTGAAATTGTCATGGGACTTAAAAATAGAACCTCGCTTTATGGAGTAGAGGATCCTGCTCTTTATGCGGAAAATTTTAAAGCATTTCATCTTTGTCGAAAATATCGGGAAGGTTTAAGAGAAAATATATCTGCGATGGATGGTTGGATTCGGAACTTAAAGGATCAAACTTATTCAAATGATCTAAAAAGAATAGATCAGTTTTCCCAATCTCTACATTCTGATACTCCAAAATGGCAAGAATGGGTGAAAGAGTTAGAGTTTATTTCTGAGCAGCATCTCAACCTTTTGGCACAGACTTCTGATTTACAGAAATTTTTGGCTTTTTTTCAGGAAACAAACTCATTTGATTCTAAGGAGGCACAAAAACAATTAGATCAACTCATCAAAGATCTTCAGACTAGATTATCGAAGGAGGCATTTAAAGAAGTTGTGAAAACAACATTGGAATATCGATTGGGGCATATCAAGGCGAATGAATATTTGTCTAAATTGAAAGAATATTATGATAGGTTCTCGACAAGCTCGAACAGTACCCCCGCTTATACTTCGAGCAAAGCCGATTTATCGGCTGAAGTCGAGAAGCTCCCATCTAGAGAAGAAAGACTTAAAGAGACTTATGAAATTCCTTCTACTCAAAAAAGTCTATTCCAAGAAAAATATCCTCAGCTGCAAACATGGCTTAATATCAGCACAGAAGAGAAAAATTTGGATTTGGAGGTATTGTGGAAAGAGTTAATAACATTTGTTCAAAAAGTGCTTTATAACCAAGCAAAATTGGAGAAAGTGGAAGACGTCGTTGTTTTTGATGAGAAATGGAATATTTTTAAAAAGTTGATCCATTTGGAGTTGACACGTGGAGAGCTTGAGGCAACTGGATTAAAGGGATTTGAAGATGCGGGATCAAGAGCGAAGACGATGCACACTTTATGTCAAAAATATAATGTACAAGATCTCAATCTGGAAGATTCTCAAATATCTTATCGGTTTGATCAGTGCATGAAAGAAGCACAAAGGTTTTATGAATTTGCTCTGAAACGTGATGAAGTGATGGCTATCAATGCAGTGAATCGTGTATTGGAGATAGGGAATAGGGATTTAAAGGAGAGGATTAATAAAAACAACAAACAATCCACTATCCACTATCCCCAAATCACTGTCTTAATTACTGGAGGTTTTCACACAGAGGGTATTCAGAGGTTTTTGGAGAAGAAAAATATTTCTTATATTGCTTGTACGCCTGAAATTCATGGAGAGTTAGGATTTAAGCGTTACGACCTTGTGATGAAAGCCCAATGGGATGAGATTAATTCAGAAGAGTTCTCAAAAGATAGGCTTTTGCTTAGACCTAGTTCTGACCCAATTAAAAAAATGCTTTCTCCTGTGAGTGTCATGGAGCGGGAAATTCATGAGCAGTTAAAATTGGACGAGGGGCATGTATTAAAACCACTGCTTAAAGAATTAATCAATACTTTAAGCAAAGCAAAAGCAAAAAGTGTGCATCAAATCGTTAATCGATGGTTTAAGAAACATGCAGATGTTTTAAGAAGTTTAGATGATAAAGAAGGAAGGACTTTAATCGAGGTCATTTCTAGACATAAAACTTGTACCCTGCGATGGGATCGTTTTAACCCAAATACTAAATGGGCTGGCCGATTAATTGTTGCAGCAATGGCCAAAGTTTTTGGTGAAAACCGAGGAGTAGTAAAATTTGCACGGTGGTATTTTAAGAAATCCGAAAATATTTCTGAAAAACGCTCTATTTGGAAGAAGCTCTTGTGGGGGCCTTGGTGGTTAAGTGGGAAGATTTTTTATGTTCTGGTTCTTCCTTTTATCGTTGTTGTTTCTTTGGTGGGAGCACAGGTTCCGATTAATAGGGCCTTGACTTTCGTTCTTGTGGGAATGGCTGCCAAAGTTGTTTTAACTCCCATTTATGAGAAATTCCCCAAGAAAGTTCGTGAGATTATTAGCTTTATTAGTAAGTCTTATTTTATTTTAAGTTTTGTTTCCATTTTTACCGTGTATTTAAATTTTCCTTTTATTACTACTTTTCTTATAGCTATGGGGTTTTTCCATTTTGGGTTGGTACGAAAAGGGGGAAGTGTATTGCTAAAGAAATTATTTAGAGAGATAGAAAAATTTAGAGAGTCAAAAAATCAAAATAATGTTTCTGAAGAGATGCAAGTAGCTTTTGATAGTATTTCTCCTGCCGTATCTTCAGAAATGGAAAGTCAGTCTTCAAGTGAAACCTCTGCTTTAGAATTATCTCCATCAGAAACCAGTACAACCATAGAACGGCCTGAGTTTGAGTTGCAGTTAAATTTTCCAGAAGGTGAAGGCATTCAGGTGAACTCGGATTTGGATGAGAAAGAAGCACTTTTGGCTTCTCTGTTAGTGAGTTTTGAAACAAATCAGGATAGACCCAGAGTAAGACGAACAGAAAACTTGCAATTAGCATTAAATATAGCTCGATTGATAAGAATGAACAGGCAAAGCATTTTGGGATTTCCAGAAAGTCCTTCTGTTGTGAGTGTGAATATAGATGGCTATGAAGTTGAAATAACATTTGAAGATGGGGCACAACAAACCAAATCATTGCTAGACATGGTAGATACGGTAGCTTCGACTTATGAGGCCTTGTCAGGAGATGTTCAAGAAGAGGTATGGAAGTTTCTTTCGACTTTTTGGCAATTTAAATTAAGAGTTTTTCCTAAAAATATTCTTCAAACTGGAAGCTTAGCCTGGAAATTTGAAAAGGATATAGAAGATTTGAATTTAGAAATTCAATCTCTCTTAGATTTAAATTCTTTTGAGTCCGTTCTGAGAAGATATGAAGAAATGGAAAAAGCATTAGGAAATATCAATCATGATCTAGCTGAGAATGCATTATTGATAGAGCGCTACGGTAAACAATATGAGGAACTTCTTAATGAAGAAAGCACAGAAGAGGCTAAGCAATGGACTAAGCATAAACTGGGATTGCATCAAAGTGAAAAGGGAAGAGTATTGGAACAAATGCGTAAGCAAACTATTTCAAAAGATGCTTTTCAAGAGAAAAAAAGACAAATAGAAAAAAATATTTTAGATATTCAGACTAAAACTCCTGCGATTCATCAGAAACGAGAAGAAATTCGCCAAAAACGAGAAGCAATTCAAAAACTTAAGGCCTTAAGAAATCATTCAGAACAGACAAAGCTTGTTTCTTTAGAAGAGCGAATTCTTAGAATTATGTTTGAGGACAAAGGGCCTCTTCAAGAAAAATCTTCAGTTTCAGAGAAAGCATCATCGAAAACAACTGCTCTTTCCTTTTTATCTTCGATACGACAGAGATTTGCGTTTCACGTTTTAAAGTGGGTATTTTCTTTATGGATTGTTACTTCTCTGTGGGGCAGTGTTCCACCGATGGGGCTGAAACCAGAAAATGTGGAGCGCACTTTAGATCGTATTGAGACGGTGGGGCATGTTTTAAAAGGAAAGGGAATGCAGGGTTATCAAACCGTTGCCAGAGTCCCAGAAAAGACGCTTTTTTGGGTTCCTTCTTTTTATTTGGGGTTTCAGGAAATTAGAATGACAGGTTCTCTTGCTTCGCGTAGGTCTTTTCAACAAATGAATTGGGCGCTTCATGCTTTTCAATTAATATCTCCAGCAATAGACCACAGTTTTCGTCCCCATACTTTACCGGTTTCAAATAGTTCATTTAGAGGAGGACAGCAGAGAGAATCAGGAACTCCGTTAGCACGTTTGAGTAGACCCGGAGGTTTCTATATGCAGTCCACTTATTCCCGAATAGATGCAGGTGGGGCTTTTACATCAGAAACACTTCCTTTTCAAGATGCTCCATTGGGACTCAGGACGGGACGTAATAATACCGTAAGCATGCATTTTAATACTTCTCGTGTACAACTTTTTAAAAACACGCATGGACGTGTGGTTAGAGAAAGTGTCAGGGTCGAGGGACGTACAGAGGGTTTTGAAATTTCAGAAAATAGTTGTGGGGATGTGGTTTTAACAATGACAGGGGTGTTGCCTTTTTCTGCTTTTCCTCGCACCGTAACTTATCGTGTACAAGAGCATGAAGGAGGGCGTTTTATTCCATCTCAAGATTTTTTGGCGTATTATACACGACTTCCCTCGGATGAAATTCCTCCTCCAACATTAAGGCAAAGGCTTGACGAAGTCAGATCTCTGGGCATTGATCAAAGAAGAGCGAGAATTCGTCAAATCATGCGTGATAGATTTGCTTATGGTGTAGATGCTGCAGCATCTCGTGATTTTGGTATACCCACAGGGAATTGGTTAGGTCATGCTTTTGAGGAATCCTCAATGCAAAACGGAGAAAAAATTAAAGCAGATTGTGACGTTTTAGCTGCATA
This sequence comes from Candidatus Auribacterota bacterium, assembly GCA_041906865.1. Lineage (GTDB taxonomy): Bacteria > Auribacterota > JACPWU01 > JACPWU01 > JACPWU01 > CAZXEQ01. The sequence continues at coordinate 1,354 of JAYRIK010000122.1, read as the reverse complement.
TTATGTTCTTTTAGCTAGATATGTTGGGATTCCTGCTAGGTTGGTGAGAGGAGCTGTGGATGGGAATTCTAATGGTACTTTGGATCTTTCAGAGGCGCATACCATTGCTCAAGATATGGATTCCAATGGAGGAAATGGTTGGCAGGATGTAGATGCTACGACTATTGTAAGTATGGGAGATACACGTCTCACTCGATTTGGAAATGATATGAGACGTCAGGAAGAAGAGGTAAGGAGAAGAACGTCGGGGTCAACAGCTGGGAGTTCCGTTACTCCAGAAGCACAGACACCAAGTGAATTTTTAGAATATCCTGATGATATACGTAATACTTTATCCCTTGAAGCTTTTTGCAAAAGAACAGATGTTGGTTTATCTAGGAAATTAGAGGTAGTTACAAGGGCCATTGCTTTATATGAGCCAGAGTCAGTTACGGTAGATTTAAGAGTGCTTCAAGATGTTGATAGTAGTATTGGTCAACTTTCGATAGAAATACCGAACGGTCATTCAGAACGTCAAAGATTAACTGATCTTCGATTACGTTTAACTGCAATGTGGATGCAAAAATTAGCTGATCATCGTGTGATTAGTATAGGGAATGCAGATACTTATCGGCGTCATTTAAATCAGGAACGAGTAAGATGGGGTTTAGATCCCGTTGTAGGATCGACAGCGCATCCTTCGAGTTCTATTTTTAATGAATTGACTCGGGGAATGACACCCGAGCAAAGAGATGTTTTTCTTGGGAAATTGTATGAATATCAACAAAAAGTAGATAGACGTCAAGAAATTCAGAGGAATGGTGGAAGTGCCCCTTATGTTTCTCGCCCAAGTCCACTAACGGTAGATTATTTTGAACAGAAATATGCTCCATTAAGCAGAAACTTTTTCTACTATCTATTTTCAACTAGCCATGCGCAAGGTATGAACGAAATAGAACGTCAACAAGAGTTAAATAGTTTAGATGCAGTTTTAGATATGGCCTATGTGCAGGGTTATAATATTTTTCAACCTTTTGTGCAAATGATGCTTGCTCATGATGCTCGAGGGCAACAAGCTTTGTGTCCTCAACTTGTATGTATGATGCCTCTTCAATTCACAGAAGCTTGGCTAAGGATTTTTCCTAATGGAGAATATTTAGCGCGTGAATATCGAAGAATATGGCAGGATTGGGATAGAACAGGGAGGCGCCCTACTGATGACTCAATCTTTCAACCTTTTAAGCATGCCTTTTATGCATTTGATGCATTATTTAATGATTTTATAGGTGCGGGACACCGATTTCCTCAAGCATATTCTGATTTTTGGGGACAATATGTGAATTTTCAACCCATCGAGGTTCCTAGAATTCCAGGT
>JAYRIK010000121.1:0-1887 GCA_041906865.1 Candidatus Auribacterota bacterium | reverse complement strand
TTCGGTGCTACTTCCGAAGGAGATGCGGTGAGGAGACAGGTTGCGCTTTGAGTTTTGGGGAATGCAATCGTGTCTCGAATCGACTTAAGGCCCAAAAGAATCATGGTTAAACGATCCAAGCCAATGGCAATTCCTCCATGAGGAGGGGCTCCATGCTGGAAAGCGTCTAGGAGAAATCCAAACTTCTTTTGAGCGTTTTCGTTATCAATACCCAGAAGATTAAACATTTTGCTCTGTAATTCCAGAGAATGAATTCGAATGCTGCCACCTCCCACTTCTGTTCCATTAATAACCAGATCATACGCCTTGGCCTTGGCTTTAAGAGGATCTGTGTCCAAAAAAGTGAAATCTTCTTTTTTAGGACTGGTGAAAGGATGATGCACAGCCACAAACTTTTTCTCTTCTTCACTGTATTCAAGAAGAGGAAAATCCACCACCCAAAGTAAAGCAAACTCTGTTTTGGGTTTAATATTCAAAATTTCTGCAAGTTTCAGTCTAAGCTGTCCAAGCGATTGATGAACGACTGATTCTTGATCTGCAACAAAAAGAAGTAAGTCTCCCACTTCGGCTTTCATCTGAGAACAAATTTCATCGAGTTGAGCTGCATCAAAGAATTTGGTAATGGCAGATTTTAATTCACCATTGGCCTCTACCTTCATCCAAGCCAGGCCTTTAGCCCCCAAGGTTTTTACAAATTCAGTTAAAGACTCAATATCTTTTAATGAAAGATGAGCTCCATTTTTTGCATTGATTCCTTTCACACGACCTTTTTTCTCAACCGTGTCTCGAAAGACTTTAAAATTCACTCGGGCAGAGAAATCAGTCAAATCCACCAATTCCAAGTCATATCTCAAATCAGGCTTATCGCAGCCATAACGTTCCATGGCATCTTGATAAGGCATTCTTGTAAAGGGAGTTTTCAAATCTTTCCCCAAAATAACTTTAAATACTTGAGCCATGAGCCCTTCGATTAAGCGATAAACATCTTCTTCATCGATAAAAGACATTTCGATATCGATTTGTGTATGTTCAGGTTGACGGTCGGCACGTAAATCTTCATCACGAAAACATTTTACAATTTGAAAATAACGGTCAAATCCAGAGACCATCAAAAGCTGTTTGAAAAGCTGAGGCGATTGTGGAAGCGCATAAAATTTCCCTGGATAAATACGACTTGGAACAAGATAGTCCCGCGCTCCTTCAGGTGTACTTTTGGTCAACATGGGAGTTTCAACTTCCATAAAGGAAAGTTTGTCTAAATAGTCTCGAGCGATTTTGGTAATGCGATACCGGGACAAAAGATTTTTTTGCATGCTGGGCCGTCTTAAATCCAAGTATCGAAATTTTAGACGCAAGTCTTCGGAAACATCTACATTATCTTCCACAGGGAAAGGTGGAGTTTGTGAAGAACTTAAAATTTCTAACTCATTCGCAATGATTTCAATTTCTCCGGTAGGTAATTTAGAATTGACGGTTCCTGCTGGGCGTTCCCCCACTTCCCCCTTCACACAAATCACATATTCAGGACGAATCTCTTTTGCTATTTTGTGAGTTTGAGCATGTAACTGAGGATTAAACACAACTTGTGTGAGACCATAGCGATCTCTTAAATCCACAAAAACCAAGCCTCCATGATCTCGACGGGTTCCCACCCATCCGCAAAGAGTTACCTTTTGGCCTAAATGGGATTTATTCAAATCGCTACATGTGTGTGTTCGCATGGACATGATTCAATTCCTGTTTAAGATTTCAAGTTTAAAGATTTATAGTTTCTATTTTTAAATAATTTTTTCAAATTTTCTGTTGAATAAATTCTAAAAATTTCTGATCACTCAATTCTTCTTCAGTACTTTCTTTCATATTTTTTATCTTTACAACATTTCGATT
>JAYRIK010000120.1:0-9360 GCA_041906865.1 Candidatus Auribacterota bacterium | reverse complement strand
TATGAGAAGGCTAAAGCCATTCTAGATATGATTGATCCTGCGATCATCAGGAAAGACGAGAGATTAAGAGGGCTTTATCTTTTGGTGTTTAGTCGTTTAAATGACGAGAATGCTTTTGTAGCAGAAGCTGATTCTTTTGAACGAGATTTTCCAGGCTATGCGGCTCATCACCTAGGGCAAACCTATGAAGCACGTGAAAATCAGGAAAAAAGTCTTGCTTATTATGATCGAGCTTTTCAAGAGACTCAAGCAAGAGGACAGAGGGAAAAATATTTTAGAGAACACAGCCTCTGGTTGCGACCTTCTGGAATGGCGAGTTTAGAATATAGGATTAGAAGGCTTCGAGGGGTTATAACTGATAGCGAATATCATTGGATGGAATTAATTGACATACTTTCCCTTGGCGGACGCTATCTGGAAAGCATGAGACTTGCAAAAGAAAAAATGAAAAGTGTTTCTCCAAAAAATCAAATAGAACTTCAGTCTCATATCGGGGCTTGTTATGAAAATATGGGACGAAGAGAAGAAGCTTTTACTTTTTATGAAGCGGCACGAACAAAATCTCCTACTGATGTCGATCTTTGGGCGCGAATAGGGATTTTTTGTATTGCAAGTTTTATTGAAAGTCATCCAAAAGCGGGTGAATGGATAAAGTATTTTTATAAAGAAGCTATAAAAACAAAAAACAAATCAGTTATAGATGCTTTCAATGATATTTTTAAAAATAATTTTCATCCTCTTGATGTGAGTCCTTCAGGAGATATTCAGATTCGACTTCCCGGACTAGAAAAAATAATTAAAGAACTATGTGAGAAAGATGTAACTATTCAGATGTCATTAAGTGCAATGAGTTCATTCGATGTGGATCGTGAAACTGGAAAAATGATACTTCCTTATTTAAAAGAAAAATTTCCTAATCTGATAGAAGCCATAGGGGATGAAACTGTTTATAGTTCCTATTTTGATTTAAATGAAAAATCTAAAGATTTGCTTCAGACCATTGAATCAAATCTGTCCGAAGGTCGTACAAACCCTGCTAAAGCAATTGAAGGTTTTAAAAGCATTCTTGCTTCTAGACTTGTAAAAAATCTAGACTTCCTGGTACGTTCTCTTTGGACAAGAGTTCAGGCGGGAGATGCTCAAGCAAAGTTATGGTTAGGGGCTTTGGCTCAAGTTGAAGGAGTGATTGGAGATTTTGGGGATATTAGCATTGAGTTGGGTGGGGAACATAAGATTATACGTTTCAAGAAGATGGAAGCTGATTTTGAGAGGGTTCATGGAACGCGTATCGATTTAGTGGTTAGAGCTTCTGAATTTAAGGATTATGACCCGAGAGCTGTTTTAGGTGAAATTGAAGCGAGGATGAATGGCGATATTGAAACAAGATTAGGAAATTCTTCTGGCGTGACTCAAGAAATATTTGATGGATGGAAAAACGCTCTTGCTTCAGGCTCACTAAAAGATCCTGGAGTTTTAGTAAGACCGCTGTGGAAGAGAGCAAAGGCAGGAGACGCTCAAGCCAGACAATGGTTGGCAGATCTTGTAGGGCTTGAACAAGCAAGAGGTGGTTTTGGAGAAATAAGGATTGAAGCAGGAACAACTGGGAATGTATTGCACTTAACTCAGGTGGAGGCTGCATTTAAAGCGGCTTTTGGTGTAGATAGAGCTTTCGGTATGACGGAAGGTGCCTTAAGACATGTGGGTGGGATAGATGTCCAAACCGAGATTGCCAGATATGTGGAAGAACAGTTATCTCAAGGGGACGATGCTAGAGCTCGTGTGGTTGCTGGATTTGAGAAAGCTTTAGATTCAAAATTAGTTACAAGTACTGAAGGATTATTGAAATCTCTTTGGTCAAAAGCAAAAGTTGGTGATGAACAAGCAAGAAAAAGATTTTGCGCTGTTGCAAGTATTGCTCAAGTGTCCGGCACTTTCGATGACATTAGTATCGAGTCACGAGATGGGGAAAAAGTTTTACGACTCGATCAAGTTCAAACAGTATTTAAAGGTACATTTCACGAAGATAAAGAGTTTGTTATTCCAGTTGCTGAGTTTGCGACATCAGGTTTAGATAGCGTTCAAGTTGTTATTACTCAATATGCAGAAGAAAAATTATTACAAAATGAAGCACGAGAACAAGCTCTTAGCATGCTTCAAACAGCGTTAACCTCAGGAGTAATGACAAATTCTACGGCTTTAATCAATTCTCTTTGGTCAAAGGTTGTTAGCGGAAACGCTCAGGCTGCTATAGCGCTTGGAAGAGTTGTTGAGACTGTTGCGGATGTAGACGGTGAATATGGGACTCTGAGGGTTGAAACGCGTGATGGTGGTGGGAAGGTATTACATCGTAAAGATATAGAAGATCAGTTTGAACAGGCTTTTGGTGAGAGAATGCCTTTTGTTATTACTCCTGCTGAATTGAAAGAAACAGGTTTAAAGGATGTGCGTACTGAAGTAACTACTTATGTACAACGTAAACTTTTAGAAAAAAGTGACGGTGAGGCTCGAATAAAAGTACTTACGGGTTTAAAAACTTTTCTAGGTTTGGGGTTAATCTCGGTAGAAACTTTGATTGAATCTTTTTGGACAGGTACAACCAGTGGGGATGCTCAAGCAAGAGAAAGTTTATGTGATGTGGCCAAAATGGATGGAGTTACTGGCACATTTGGAAAGTTAAGTATTGAAGCAACGGCTGATGGTAGAAAAACTTTTAGATTTGTCGAAATTGAGGAGAATTTTGAGTCAACTTTCACATCAAAGAAAAGTTTTTCAATTTCAATAGAAGAATTTCGAAAAACAGGTTTTGATGCAGTTGAGGAAAGAATGGCGAAATATATTTTAGAAATCTTCAAAACTGTTGGGCAATTAGATAAAGATGTTGTTGCTGGGATTGATCTTGCGTTAGAAGCGGGTTTGATCAGAAATGCTGGTGCAATAATGCGTGCTCTTTTAGCAGAAGTTAAAACAGGGAATGATCTAGCTAAGAAATGGTTATGCAATGTGGCAAGACTTGAGCGAGCGAAAGGGGATTTTAAAGAAATAAGTATTGAATCGGATACCAGAGGGAAGGTTTTACGGTTTAAGGAAATGCAAAGACTTTTTAGAAATGCATTTGAAGAAGGAATATCATTTGTTGAACCTATTGATCAGTTTGAAAAAGAAGGCTTGGCTGTAATACAAAAAAGAATTGTAGGGTTTGTGGAAAAGAAAATGACTCAAAGTGATGAAATGCGACGGAAAATGCTCAAAGGGTTTGAAGTTGCGGTTGCTTCGGGATTAGTTGCAGATGCTGGAATTTTAGTGAGGTCGCTTTATGAAAGAGTGCTTAAAGGCGAAAACGAAGCAAGAAGTTTTTTGGCGGAACTTGCAACTGGTGGAAAAATTTTAGGTGATTTTGGTGCTGTTTCAATTGAAAAAGTGGGGGAGCAGACTGTAATACGTTTCCGGATGACATTGGGTGAATCTATGGAGTTTACTGCTTCTCCAGAAGAGTTTGCTCAATTGAACTTGTCAAAAGTTGAAGAAGCTATTACGAAAAGTTTTGAAGCAAATTTAATGAACGAAGATAAAGCTGTTCGTGACGCTGGAATAGCTCGTTTTAAACAGACTCCCATTTTTTTGCTATTAACAGAAAACCTCGTAAGATCTATCTGGGGAAAAGTGATGCAAGGAAATGCAAGCGCAAGACGAGCTTTATGTGTTTTAGCCAGAGATGCGGGAGTTAGAGGAGATTTTGAGGTTATTGAAATTTTAGATTCTCCAGCTTTAGGTGTAAAATTACGATTAAAAGATATGGAGAGTAAATTTAATGAGATTGTTGGAAAATCAGCTACGTTTATGATGGATGTTTCTGAGTTTGAGCAAACAGGCGTATCTCGCATTCAAGGGCAGATTATTTCAGGGCTTGAAAGAGGGTTATTATCCGAGGATGAATCAATTAGAACAGCAGCATTTGCTGGATTTAAGAAAGCTTTAGAGTTGGGTCTTGCAGTCGATGCCAGTGTTTTGGCAAAACCTCTTTGGGAAAAAGTGGCGAAGGGTGATGCCGAGGCCAGAGAGTATTTGTGTGATCTTATAGCAGCGGGACATTTAAAGGGTGATTTTGAAGGGTTTAGTGTTACAGAAGATGGGAAAGCGGTGAGATTAAGTGCAGCAGAAAAAGAATTAGGAGATGCATTTAAAGGAATTAATCTTACAATTCCAGTTGAAGAGTTTAGAACATCAGGTTTGGCTGGTACACAAAAGGCAATTACAGAGTATGTCATTCAAAAACTTGCCGGTGATGAAAAAGAGCAAGCTAGAGCTGTTAGCGCTCTTAAGGAAGCCTTAAGAACAGGCATTCTCGTGGATGCGGGTGTTGTAGTGAGTTCTCTTTGGACTAAAGTGACAGCAGGAGATGTTCCGGCTAGAGCTGCTTTGATCTTATTACTTATCCATGTTGAAGGAAATTTTAAAGAGATTGGAATTGAAGAGGATCAAAAACATGGAAAAGTTTTACGTTTGAAGGAAATTGAAGAGAAAACAGCTGAAGTTTTTGGAGAAAAAATTAATATTACAATTCCAATGGGAACTTTTCCTAGCGTTGCTTTAACTGGGATACAGTGGAGAATTAAGGGTGCAGTTATTGCTCGGTTGGAAAAATCCGAAACCCCTACAGTTCGGCGTGAAATTTTTGCTCAATTTAAAACTGCTGTTGATATAGGCTTAGTAAGCAGTCCTCGTGTTTTAGTGAGGGCTCTTTTAGATAAAGTGATTAGAGGAGAAGTTTGGGCCAGGTCGGCTTTAACAGAAATTTTAGATTTTGATTGGATTGGGACTACTTTTGATGGTGTGACTCTTGCGAAAGGAGAGAAAGGAATTATTTTGCGATTTAATAAAATAGAAGAACAATTAAAAATGGTATTGGACTTGAAAACCATAGATTTATCAGTATTTAAGACAGAGCTCAGTGCCCGAGGTGTAGAAAGTATTATTGATAAAATCTTGATCGCGTTGAAAGGCAAGCATAAATATCTGGTTGATATTTTAGACAAAGAACCTGTTGTTTCAGGCCAGGATTCTAGAACGTTAATACGCGAGTTAGTCGAGGATCAAAATCTGGATGATCTGCTTGTAAATTTATCTGATTTTGCTGCTAAAAAACTGAAAGAGAAAGAATTTAGATTTTTCCCAAAAGGAGTAATTTTAAGTGTATTACGTGATAAGAAATCTGGGGAAACAACTTTTCAAGAGCTTCTTAAACGCGATGCTTTTCAAGGCCCATCTAAATTATATGATCGTGGGTATATTGATCTCATTGAGCAAGATAAAGAAATTGTTTTAAGAGTGAAACTCCCCAAGGGAGTTAACTCCATAGATGCTGTAAATGAATTTTTAGAAAAATCGAAAGCTAAATTTGAGCTTTTTGTCTCTGCTTATGATGATGAATGTGATGAACAGAGAAGAAATTTTGTCTATCAAGTTATTTCTGCTGACTCTTCAGAAGTAAGTGAGGATGTTAAAAAAAGAATTGGGCAAAAAATTGAAGAAATTATTGCTCAAAAGGCTGCAGCTTCTACAAATGGTGAATCACCAATTGAGGATAATGGATTGAATGGTGGCGCTGGAGCCAATGGTGGTAATGGCGTAAATGGTGGTATTCATCATGTGGAGGTGGTGCGCATTGGCACAGAAGCTGTTAGTGGAAGTGAGACTGTAGCATCTGATGCAAAAATTGATAATGGACAAGGCTTTTCTAATTTACCTAAGGAAATCTATAGCAAATCAGTAAGAGAAGGGTTGGAGAGTGGGCGTTGGGGTGGGGCAACTTTTGAGTTCTCGACGAGCTCGAACAGTAACATAAGTTATTCTTCGAGCGAGCCACAGGCGAGTCGAGAAGTTTCAGGGTTCTCGACGGGCTCGAACAATAAACTTAATTTTCAAACAATCCCACACATTGCCAATGATTTAGGAGGAGAAAGTTTTAATTCTAACGCAACTCTAAGCGGTGATGAACAGAAGATATTAACTCAAGCTATTGAATCTTTATCTAAAGAAGACAGAGATCACTTGCAACAGGATGTGACCTTGGTTTTTATTGATGGTCTGGACGACGCAGTAAAGGCAGAACTTCGTGCGAAAGGACAAAAAGTGCCTTCTGATTGTTATGGAAGTCATTATGGTTTATCCAGAGCACAAATTTATTTAGATCGAAGTTTGTTAAAAGATCCTATTCAATTAAGAATACATCTTCATCATGAGTTAGCCGAACGTGAAGCTGTGATTCGTGCTCTTGTCTCGCAAGGGTATCCCGATTGGCGTAATCATCGAACAGATCCTACTGTTGCTAAAATTATTCATACAATGACCCATCAAAAACATAATGAACTTCTTCTGGAAGAGGGAAGAATACCTTCGGCACAAGTGGATGGAAAAGAAAATGCTGAGGTGGAAGCTTTACTTTATCAGCTTGACCATTCAAAAAATATTTTTTGGATGTATCTTAAAGACGATGCCAAAGCTCGTCAAATTATGAGAGAGAGGCTTTATAAGCTGCTAATTCAGGGACGTTTGCGCGAAAGGATTAAGTCCAGACTTTCTAGTCAAGGGTTGCAACCTATTACAGTGACAATGGGCGGGGCATCTTTATGGCGGTCAGAAAAGGATACAACTTTAGACGTCGATATATCAATTCTTACCGATGGTAATGTGAAGGATCAGGGAATATGGAGTTCGGACGACTTTCTAGATATTGACTTTTCAATTTTAGGGCGTGAGGCGATACGTCGTAAAACAGAAACAAGATTTTTGGGACTTTTGGAGTTAACTAGCCTCACTATTATTGGAGATGCAGGATCTAGGGATTATTCCGTCGAAGACTTAGCTGAAGTGGCTGAACTTTTCATGAGAAAAGGGGATAGTGCATCTTCTTTTGGTTACACAGAAAAACAGGGCAAGAAATATTTGATGGCGTACGTACTTCTACATCATTTCTTGAGTGAAAAAGTGCGTCGAAAAGTTTCGGATTGGATTTTTGATGGGATACCATTTGAGACTTATTTTCTGAAATATTTTAAAGGTGAAATCAGTCATTTGCCATGGGGATTGGAAGTAAGTGATAGAGAAGACCGTTTCTCGGGAGTTTCGGGTATTTTGCATAGAGAGCTCGCAATTTTGAGAACGAATGCTATTTTTTCTCAGCTGAGAGATATTCTTAAGTCTGACGGGACGGAATTTATAGAAACCTTAGATAAAAAACTGGTAGACATTATTAATCATGATTATTCTCATTTGGACCAGGGCGCGAGAGATCGTTTAATAGATGGGGTTCTGAAAAAAATTTATGAAGCAAAACATTCACATGTAATCTCTCAAGAATTTGAACGGCGTCTCAGAAAAGAAGGTTTCTCTGAATTTGGAATTGCAGGTCTTGAAGCCTTGGCAGGAACGAAGGTTTTTATACAAATAGTGCATCAGATTGGAGAAGGACGTGGTTGGTATGAAGATAGTCAAATGCAAGGGCAACTTTTGGAGATGTATATGCGATCCCTACTAAAGGTACAAGGCACAGATATGCCATCTAGTAGTCCAGATGAATTGATTTCATATGTTCTAGCGAAGTTAAAAAATAACTCATCTTCCTCGTTGTCCAACAAATCTTTTGATGCATTTTTGAGAGGAAAAGGACTAAAATTTCTTTTGAATCCTTGCTCATCAGATCAAAGATCTCAGAGACTTCGTCAGCTTGCTGAACGTGTTGCTGTTTTATGTACAGATGCTGAAGCGCCTATGATCTCAAAATTGGTTCAAAGCGAATTAGTCCGTATGTTGCCTCCAGCTCGGACTTCAAGTATTTCGAGAATTCCTCGAGAAACCATGCTTGCTCAAGCGGCATGATTTAGGTTTGCTCTCTCTTGATATGAATAAATATTTTTATAAATTTATCTCTATTCTTTTATCGTTTTTTCTCTTTCTTGATTTCACAACGAGAGAAGCACAGCTTTTTGCCTCGGATTCTTCGGATCGTTCGGTTGCAGAAGAACTTTTAAAATCATCTATCAATTTCAAAATTTCTGGTTTTAAGAATCAAACCCCAGCAACTATCCAAGAGATTGTCTCTTCTTTCCTAAAGTATTTCTTTTTGCAATCGTACGAATATTCTATTTCTGTGCTTACAAGAAAACAGATCTCGATTCAGGGTATTCCTGTACCTTCTCTTTTTGATGAAATGATAGAGACTTTGGGAGAATTAATTAGAGAGCAGGAGTGGAAGGGTTTGGCCAGAAGATATATGCGAGAACTTCGCTTGCGGTTAGTTAATAAATACAATGGGGATGCTGAAAAAGTACAAAAAGAGCTTCTTCAAAATATAGATATTTGGGAGCAAATGAAGTCAAACTTATCACAAAAAGAAAAGGATTTTTTTGCTGTTTTGAGACAAGAGGCGAAGATCTTTACAAAATCAGATAGTCAAAACTTGATGGATGAGATTGATTCTTTTGGAAAAGAAGGACCTTTGATGGATGATAAAAAGAGACAAGAAGGGCTTAGAGCCGTTTTTAAGGCACGCATTCCCGCAGGTCAGGATAGAAAATATTTTGTTGATGAACTATTAACTTTTATTGATGCCCGTTATTGTGAGAGATCTGTTGTTCAGCAGAACAGGGTAATCGCTCTTGGTTTTTTTCTTGAAGATGAATTTTTAGATAAGACAGAAGGTCTTATTCTAACTCAAGCACAGTATGATCGTCTGTGGGCGATTTATGAAGAGGCAATATTGAGTCCTAAATATGCGACGAAGGTTCTTAGCTATATTTCCAGAGTGCTTAACGATCGAAAGATTAAAATTGAAGGCCAACCTAGTAAAGATGAAGTTCGTCGTAGAGCAGAGAAAGAGTTTAAGTTGTTTTTAGATTTGCTTTGTCAAAAAGAACGTTATTTGTCCTGGCTCGAGTATAGGGATCAGATTCCTTGTTGGGTTGAACATTTTCTTAGACAGGACACTCGTTTTATTGACATTCTTCTGGAGTATTTTCAGAGCGCCGAACGTACAAGCGAAAAATTTTATATCCTGCTAGCAGAGTTTATATCTCCTCTCTGTGGCAATGGTGATATGAAAGGCCTGGCAATTGCAACTGCTAAAAGAGTAATTATTCCTTTAGAAATAAATTCTCCTGTAGATACTCCTGGGCAAACTTGGAATGCTATTTTTGGAACTAAAGATCATCCGTGCGTTAAAAATACTCAAGAATTTTTAGAAATGGCAACTTTATTAAGAAAATTATTTCCTTATACATTAACGAAAAATGATCCAAGACCTCCACTTCAGTTTGCACTTGAAGAGGGTATTTATTTCCCAATTGGATCTGGCCTTTATATGAC
>JAYRIK010000119.1:0-2297 GCA_041906865.1 Candidatus Auribacterota bacterium | reverse complement strand
CGGTTTATACGTTTTTATGAAATTAGAACCTTATTTTGCGGATGAGCTATGAGTCAACCACTGATCGTAAAAAACTTGGGAAAACAGTTTCGGCTCAAACAAGAGAGGGAAAGATCCTTTAAATCTACTTTATTGAGCTTTCTTAAAAAACCATCTATAGATCAAATTTTCTGGGCATTGAAGGATATTTCTTTCGAGGTTTCTCAAGGAGAAACATTGGGAATTATTGGTGCCAACGGCGCAGGGAAAAGTACTTTGCTGGGCCTTATTGCACGTACGATGAGACCTACGGAAGGTTCAGTTAAAATCTTTGGAAAAGTATCAAGTCTCTTGGAATTGGGAGCAGGATTTCATAGTGAATTGACAGGCAGGGAAAATATCTATCTGAATGGTTCAATCTTAGGCTTATCAAAAAAACAAATTGAAGAAAGATATGAGAAAATCGTTGAATTTGCAGAATTAAAAGATTTTATCGATACACCTGTGAAACATTATTCTTCTGGAATGTATGTACGGCTAGGTTTTGCAGTGGCCGTAGAGGTCAATCCTGATATTTTACTTTTGGATGAAGTTTTGGCTGTTGGCGACGAGGTTTTCAGGAAAAAATGTCTACAGAAAATCTATGATTTTAAGCGGGCTGGAAAATCCATGTTGATTGTCTCCCATGACTTAGACACTGTTAAAAATATCAGTGACCGTGTTCTCTTGATCGACAAAGGAAAACAAATTCAGCTGGGAAACCCTGAAAGTGTTATTGATGATTATTTATGGCTGGGATCAAACCGGGATAAAGTACCGACGGTTCCCAAACAGTGGGGAACTCGGGATGTAATTCTTCAAGATATAAAGTTTATTGATTCTCATGGTAAAGAAAAAAGTGAATTCAATTATCTAGAAGACCTTTATATTGAAATTTTTTATGAAGCAAAGAAAACAATTGAAAGACCCGTTTTTGGCTTCTCTGTTTCCGACGAAGAAGGGAAACTTTGTTTTGGGAATAATACCCAAGTTCAAGGATTAGTTATCCCAAAAATTGAAGGCTCTGGGAAAGTAAGGTTAAAAATTCCTAAACTCCCTCTTATTCGAGGAAAGTATTTATTTTCATTTTCATCTCACAGTGAAGATCATTCTGTTAACTATCATCGTAAAGAAAATGCATATGTCATCAAGGTATGTTCCAAGCGTCCGGAAGTTGGGTTTATAGAATTGCCCACCGAGTGGAGCATATAAAAGTAAGGAGTTTCGTCATGGAAGAAGAAAAGATGGTGCAAATTGGGACAGATGACGTTGATGTGCGGAAAATTATGGAGAAGATTCAAGCCCGTATTGAAGAAAAAAAGAAAGCGGGTGTTTACGAAAAATATGATCTGTCAGGAATTCCTCGATTAGAACTCGAAAATATTTCTCGGGAAGAAGATTTTCTCAATTACTATATTGATCTTATTCAAAAAAAGTCTCAAATTGATATCGGTGATTTTGAAATTATCAATGAAGGTGGGCCTTTAGGACGCATTGAAGTCTTGATGAAAAAAATTATTTGGAAACTTTTAAAGTTTTATACTTTTCGACTTTTTTCTCAGCAGAGAGAATTTGATTGCCAAGTAACAAGTGCCTTTTTAAGTCTAAGACAGTATACCGAAACCCGTTTTAAAGAAATTCACGAACGATTAGATTATTTGACAAAAGATAAAAACTCCTAAATGTTTAACCTTAAATTCATTTTTAACTTTTAATTTTGTATTCTTCATTTATTTAATACCTATGGAAATTTCACAATTTGTTGCTGGATTCATGGAAGGCGATGCTATTAGTAATTATGCAGTAGAACTGCAAAAAATTATAAGTAGCTGGGGATATACATCCAAAATTTATGGAATTGGCCGTCACGTAAGAGCCATTATTCCTGGGAGTTGTCTTGATGTAAAAGATTACCAAAGTCATCCGGGAAATATCGCTATTTATCATTTTTCGGTTGGATCTGAAATGTCAGATTTTTTTCGACATCTACCTGAAAAAAAAGTTTTAATCTATCACAATATAACACCTGAAAAATATTTTCGCCCTATTTCTGAGGCGACCGTTTCTGCTTTGAGAGAAGGTCGAAAACAATTGTATGAGCTAGCAAAAATCCCAAACTTATCGTTAGGAGATTCTTTTTACAATGTCCAAGAACTAGCTCAAGCAGGATTTAATCATCCAAAAGTCTTCCCTCTTATATTAAGTACGCAGGATTTAAACACAAAACCGAGAGAAGAGATTTTTAAACGGAACAAGAGGTCAGGCCTAAATATCTTGTT
>JAYRIK010000118.1:0-3915 GCA_041906865.1 Candidatus Auribacterota bacterium | reverse complement strand
TAACAGGTTTTGGATCGAGTGATCCAAAGGAGGATAAGATGGTAGAAGTTAAGAAAAATAGCAGACTAGAGGCTCTAAAAGAGTTTCAGTCAAAATTGAACAAAGATAAGAGATTTGGTGAAAACGCCATAGTTATTGGCAATGAGGTTGACGTAAGTGGAGTAAAGGTTATTCCAACTGGGTCAATGCAGTTAGATGAAGCGTTGGGAGCGGGCGGATTTCCAAAGGGTCGAATTGTTGAAGTTTATGGACCTGAATCATCAGGAAAAACAACTCTTGCTATTTCTGTGGCTGCTCAAGCCCAAAAAGCTGGTGGAAACGTTGGTTTTGTCGATGTTGAACATGCACTTGACAGTGCTTATGCAAAAAAACTTGGCCTTGATTTGGACGCCGTAGCAATTTCACAACCAGACAATGCAGAGCAAGCCTTGGCTCTTGTTGAAGAGATGGTTGATAGTCGTTTGTTTGACGTAATTGTACTAGATTCCGTTGCGGCTCTTGCGCCTAAAGCAGAAATCGAAGGCGAAATGGGCCAGAGTCATGTTGGAATCCAAGCAAGATTGATGTCTCAGGCTTTGCGGAAGTTAACTGCAAAAGTAGGTGAGGCAGGAGTTTGCTTAATCTTTATCAATCAGATTCGAATGAAAATTGGAGTTATGTACGGAGACCCAACCGTAACTTCCGGAGGTAACGCTCTAAAATTTTACGCTTCAGTGCGATTAGAAGCTAGAAAAGGCGAAACTTTAAAAGACGGTGAATCAATTATCGGCCATTCATTAAATGTAAAAGTGGTTAAGAACAAAATTGGATCCCCAGGTAAAAAGGTTGAAATTCCACTTATGTACGGAGAGGGTATTGATCGCGTAGGTGAGGTATATGCTCTAGCTGAGGCGTATGAGGTTTTTACAAAAGGTGGAGGAACTCACTACCTTGGTGGAGACAAGACTCAAAAAATGGCCTCATCAAAAGATGAAATGCTTCAAAAGTTGCGAGCAGACAAGGCTCTACTTAAGAAGTTTGAACAATTGATTATGGAGAAAAAGAAGAAGTAATTCAACAAGGCTCCTAAAAGGAAAATGTTAGGGGCCTTTATTTTTTCAATATGGTTTATACAAAAAAGAGGTATAAAGTATGACATTAAATGAAAAATTTTTATCTGAAATTTATTCAGAAATGATTGAGTTAGAAATCGAAAGATTAAAAAGTGAAGGAAACGAAGATGAGTTAGCGGATTTTTTGGAATTAAAAAAATTAAGGGATAACGGCTCAATACCATTATATCAAGACCCAGTAGTTTTTTTTAGAAGTAAGTTAAACATTAATCCAAATGGAATGACAGAAGAAGAAGCTATTGATGTAAAAAGATTTTTAGAATCCAAGGATTAAAGATGTTAACATTAAAATGTTCTTTTTGTGGACGTCCTTCAAAAAATAACCCAGGCCCTTTGTGCGCAAGAAAGTTGTTACAAGGTTCAATATCTCACTCTACAGTCAATTCAATACTTTATGGAGTTAATTCAGGTGCAATTAAAAATTTTACGTGGCACGATGATCCAGACACTTTTTACGAAAAAGTATCCAAATATCCTGATTCATCAGTTCAAAGAATTTTAACAGTTATTGACTTTGAGGATATTTGCAGCATTTTTAAATCATCTAAAAAAATATTACACAAAGCAAGTCTCGCAATGAATTCAAAGGCCAGAGAGATTCCAAAAGATTTAATTTTGTCATCAAAAGAAATTGTGAGATGTGCTTATTTTGGATCTCAAAAATTGTCTGACAACGAATTTTTGTATGGATTGACAGAAAAATCAGATAGAGTCTTTTATTCAACTGTAAATAATGTAAACTTAACATCCAGATCTGCAAGCGCAGCAGTGCTAAACTCTTCAATCTCCCATCAAAGGAAGTCAATTTTAATATCTAGTGGCAAGTGTGACGATTCCGTAATTATTGATTTATTAAATAAAAAAATATTCTGGGCTCTTAAAGCGGCGTCAAATATAAAAGTTAGAAGATCAAAGGAGTTAAACTCGGCTATATTAAAAAATATTAATAGCCACGACTTATTAAAGTCAGCCCTAGAGAATGAATTTTTAAACGAAAAAGAAGTTAGTTTATTTAAAACAAAGTTGAAAAAAAATGCTTAAACTTAAAGTTTTTCACAATAAAGTAGAATTTGAGTCTGACATTGATTCTGACGAAATCAACAAAGACTTATTTTATGCTAAAAAAGCTTTAAACATCTATTACAGAGATAATAGAGACAGATCACTAAAAAGTGTATACATTGGTCGTGGCAATTCGTTCCCCGCAGGATATCTTACAGATTTCATTAAAAAAATAGAAAAAAGAGATATAAAATATTCAATAGAAGACAAAAGAGAAGAAGTTGCCTGCTCAGAAAAATATAGAATGGTCTCCAATTTAGAATTAATGAAGCATCAGTCAGAGGCTCTAGAGCTGATAAAAGAAAAACAGTCAGGAATCGTCTCGTGCCCAACAGCTTCCGGAAAAAGTCTAATCATCGAAAAGGCTGTCGATCACTTTTCAGGTGTAACATTAATTATTGTTCCAAATCAGTCTATTCAGATGGAATTGTTTGAAAAATTCAGAGAGGATTTTGGAGAGAGGAACGTTTCTAAAGAAATTCCTGAAAGACCATTTATTCCTGATTTAAGGGATGATAATCAAGAATCTAAACCTATTAAACTTAATTTTAATAGGGGAAACGACAATCAAGAAATTAAAAAAGATAATAAGTTTGAAAAAATCAAGCTTAAACAAAGACAAGCCTTAGAAAGAAAATTGGACAGACTTAGGGAAAAGAACTGGCATAAGCCAATCACAATCCTTTGCTATCAAAGTCTAAACAATGTTCCGTCATGGTATTTTAAAGAAGTGCAGGTCGTTATTGTAGATGAGTGCCATACTGCAAGCTCAAAAACTATTAGAGATGCCTTTTATAAGTTAGAAAACGCAAAGTACAGATTCGGCTTTTCGGCTACTCCATGGAGAGATCTGGACCACGAAGAGAAGCTCATGTATGCAACTCTTGGCAAAGACGTAATTTATGAGTATCTCCCAGAGCAAGCCATAGAAGACGGGGTTATAGCAAAGCCGGAGATGATTATATTGAATGCCGAAGCTCCTGATAAGTTTATAAAAAAGGTGAAGTACCCAAGAGTGATTATAGATGAAGGAATAATCAGAAATAAAAATAGAAACATACAGATTGTAAAAAAAGCACTAGATTTGTATTCAAACAATCACAGAGTGTTTATTGCCATTGATGAGAGAGGTCATGCCGTAGGAAAAGATGACGATATTGAAAGTGGGGATGTGTCTTACTCGCTTTTAAGCTTGTTTAAATCCAAAGGGGTCGAAGTTTTCTACATTTCCGGAGACGATACTCCAGACCAGAAGAAAGAAAAAATTAATAAACTCAGAAACGTCCCTGATTCTGATGGATTTATTGTCATAGGAACAATGTCGGTTGGAATTGGTACAGATATACCTCCAATAGATAAGGTTATTTTGGCGAGTTGGGGAAAGAGCTCGATTAGATTTATACAGCGAATTGGTCGAGGAATGAGAAAAGGCAGGGGGGAAAGTAAGACATTAACTATCTTTGATTTTTTTGACTGGTTTAATGACGTAGCTAAAAGACACTCTATCGAGCGTAGAAAGATTTTCGAGAAGTATTTTAAAATCAAAGCGGACTACTAGTCTTGCGAAGAGTTAGTTGGTCATATTTAACGAAGTCCCGCTCTTTAGGGCGGGGAGGACGTCAAAGTCTGGATGCGGTCTTTTGAGATGTAATTAGTTGTTAGTTTAATTTTTCAGTTTTTTCCATATTTACTATGTATGAAAAAACTAATTATTTCCCTTATTTTAATTTTGTCCTTAAAT
>JAYRIK010000117.1:0-3973 GCA_041906865.1 Candidatus Auribacterota bacterium | reverse complement strand
TCATATGAAATGTGGGGAGGAGCCACATTTGATACAGCTTTAAGATTTTTGAAAGAAGATCCTTGGGGAAGATTGGCCACCATTCGACAGGCTATGCCCAATGCACTCTTGCAAATGTTGTTGCGTGGATCCAATGCGGTGGGGTATACCAGTTATTCACGATCTGTTGTCAAAAGCTTTGTTCAATTAGCTGCTGAAACAGGTGTTGATATTTTTAGAATATTTGATGCCTTTAATCAATTAAAGTCCATTCAAGTAGCGATAGAGGCGGTGCGTGAGGTGGGTCGTATTGCAGAACCTGCCATTTGCTATACCGGCAATATTGAAGATCCTAAAAGAAGCAAATACTCTTTAAATTATTATGTGAAGCTTGCCAAAGAATTTGAGAAAGCGGGAGCCCATATTTTAGGGGTTAAAGATATGGCCGGTCTTTTACGTCCCTATTCAGCGAGAGTTTTAATAAAAGCTTTAAAGCAGGAAATTGGTATCCCGATTCATTTACATACCCATGATACAACAGGGGTACAAGCTGCTACAGTTTTGATGGCAGCAGAAGAAGGCGTTCATATCGTGGATGCAGCTTTGGCATCTATGAGTGGAATTATGTCCCAAATGAATTTAAACAGTTTGGTAGCTGCTTTAGAACATCATGATCGAGGCACAGGGTTAGATTTACCTACTTTAAATGAATATTCTGCATATTGGGAAGAAGTTCGTAAGAACTATACTCCTTTTGAATCTTATCTTCGCAGTAGTTCTGCAGAAGTTTATTTTCACGAGATGCCGGGTGGACAATACACCAATCTTTATGAACAAGCACAGGCAATGGGACTTGCTCCTCGGTGGAATGAAGTGATTAAGGCTTATGCTTTTGCCAATAAATTGTTCGGAGATATTATTAAAGTAACGCCATCTTCAAAAGTGGTTGGAGATATGGCTCTTTTTATTGTGGCCAATAATTTAGATGAGACCAACTTTTTTGAACGAGCTCAAACAATGTCATTTCCTGCGAGTGTTATTAATATGATGAAAGGAGAGCTGGGCTTTCCGGATGGAGGATTTCCCAAACGCATACAAGAATTAGTGCTTAAAGATCAATCCAAGTCAATGCTAGCTACTTCTTCTGCTGAGCTTCTGCAACTCAAAGAGGATTTTGAGAAAAAATTGGCAGTGATTATTAAAAAACCTGTAATTAGAATCAGTGATCAGGATTTGATGTCATATGCGATGCATCCTCAGGCTACT
The DNA here is from genome assembly GCA_041906865.1 of Candidatus Auribacterota bacterium. Classification (GTDB taxonomy): domain Bacteria; phylum Auribacterota; class JACPWU01; order JACPWU01; family JACPWU01; genus CAZXEQ01. The sequence goes on along the minus strand of JAYRIK010000117.1, from coordinate 2,728 downwards.
TTGGATTATATCAGCCATAAAAAAATGTACGGAGACACTTCCATTTTGCCCACTTCAACCTTTTTCTTTGGAATGCAGTCTGGCGAAGAAATTATGGTAGATATTGAAGAGGGGAAAACGCTTTATATTAAATTGATTGCCATTTCAGATACTGATGCTGAAGGAATGAAAACGGTATTCTTCGAATTAAATGGGGATCCGCGTGATGTCAAAGTTCGTGATCAGAAAAAAGAAGTAGAAACTTTTAAGCGTGCAAAAACCGATCCAGATAATTTACATCAGATTGGTTCTCCTATGCCGGGCCGAGTGACCAATGTGCTTGTGAAATCGGGTGATACGATTCAAAAAGGTGATAAGTTATTTATGCTTGAAGCCATGAAAATGGAAACATCTATTGCTGCTTCTAGATCTGGAATTGTCTCTGCTGTCTATGTCAAATCAGGGGATATTGTTGAAGCAGGTGATTTGGTGATGGTCTATCAATAAAAATTTTTATTTATTCTTTTAAAACTTCCAATTCTAATATTCTATCCGCCCTAAAAGTTCTTTTCCCCTTATTTTGAGAATCAAGGGCAATCAATCCCGTATATTTTTTCCCTAAGTATTCTAATTCTCCCAGGAAAGAAGGCTGTATCACTCTTTTTGATTTTTCGTCATTGGCTTTGAGATACACAATCTGAAGTTTCTGTTTTGTTTCAATTGCTTCTTTGATGATGTCCATTTTTTGTTCTAAAGAGATGTTTTTCTCTGAAAGTTTATATTGATACTGAGTTACAAATCGAAGCACTTTCCAATCCATAAAGATATGATGCTTTTGAATGGGTTTCTTAAGGACAATACCATTCAAAGTGGTGCATCGACTGAGCGCAACATACATTTGTCCATGACTAAATGTGCCTTTGCCGATATCAATGATCACATGATCAAATGTTTTCCCCTGGCTTTTATGAATAGTAACAGCCCAGGCCAGCATCAAGGGATATTGCGTGAAGGATCCAATAGTTTCTGAGACGAGTTTGTCTGCTTTCGCATCATAGGAGAACCGGGATAATTTCCATGTATGGGGAATAATATTTTCTATTTCTCCATCAGCTAATTTGACTTGGATCATGTCCTGACCATCTTCTGTGAAAATCCTAACAATTTCTCCAAGACTTCCATTGACCCATCGTCCATCGGCGTTATTGTTGAGCATCATAATTTGAGCGCCTTCTTTGAGAGATAAATCCATGGTGGTAGGGAGATAGTTGCTTTCGAAATCCCCACTTTTTTCTCCAGGATAGGAATGAAGTTTCCCTGGGATTTTCCCAAGCTGTGCATGATTAATTTCTTGAGCTTGCTGATTGGTTGTTGTGAGATAAATAAAAAAGTCTTTTTGAGAGGGTTCAAAATCAGGATCAAATCTTTCATTAATGGCTTTAAGATCGTTTTCTTTTGCAGAATTGTTACGAATGGAATTGAGCAAATGAATAAAGTTTTCATCTGTTTGACGATAAATTTTTTCTAGTTCTAGAAATTCCATGGAGAAATCTTCAAAAGCATGGGAGTCGAAAAAATAGGGGCTGGGGTAATAAGAACTAAAAATTTCTCTTTCCTTGCTCGTGACTACCGGTGGAAGCTGGTATAAATCTCCAATAAAAATCATTTGTACGCCTCCGAAAGGAAGATCAGCATACTCACCGTTGAGGCGCATAAATCTATCTATACAGTCAAGAAGGTCAGATCGCACCATGGATATTTCATCAATCACAATGGTCTTTAGCTTCATAAAAATCTTTTTAGTGTGACTTTGGGATGATAATTTTTTGATTTTGTCGGGAGTTATATCTGTTTTAAATCTGAAAAAGGAGTGAATGGTCTGTCCCTGAACGTTTAATGCAGACACCCCTGTAGGAGCAAGAACGACAATTTTCTTTTTTGTGGTATCACGAAAAAGTTTAAGAAGAGTAGATTTCCCAGTTCCAGCTCGACCTGTGATAAACACATTCTTGCTGGTGTTCTCCATGAACTCCAGAGCTTTTTTAAATTGATCGTTGATTTCTATATGTTGTTGGGACATTTGGTTTTCCTGTGTTGTGAGCTAGTCTTTGCTAGGGAAGGCTAGCAAAAAAAGGAAGGCGGGTGCAATTTAATCATATTTAAAAAAATAATAGAGAAATTTCATATATTCATTAAATACGGTAATGAGTCCATCCTCGCAAAGCCACCAATCATTTGCATCAAAAAATTGATGGGGTGCTTCAATGGCAGAGATATGCACATTCATTCCTTTAAAAACTTTTTTAAAAATCCATTTAGCCCTTTTTGAATGAAATCCGGAAGTTACAATAATGATGGATTTAAAAGATTCTTTTTCCTCTATATAACGGCGTAAAGTTTTGGCTTCATCGTAAGTTCCTTCTACAGGTTCTTCAATAGCAATAATAGCACTGTCAGGAATATGCCTGTATTTAGTTAATACGAGGGCATTGAGTTTTGCGCTTGTAATTCTATAGCCTAAAAGAGGGAATAGGTGATTATCGTAGTCACTACCAAATGTCACAATTTTTGGAGCGAATCCTTGCTGGTAAAGGTTAGCTGCTTTTTTGTTGCGCATAGGAATACCCCCTGAAAGGATCACAATGACATCTGAAGGTTCAGGAGCGTCACTAGAAACAAGTACGCGTGCTACTAATGGTAACCATGCCCAGCGAGTGCTAAAAGGTATAGCAATCATTAAACTTAAAAT
>JAYRIK010000116.1:0-10372 GCA_041906865.1 Candidatus Auribacterota bacterium | reverse complement strand
GACATTTCATGAAATGGATCGATTTAGTTTCACAGCTTGGATTCCAAGCGATCTTGATATAAAGGAAATCGTTGGCAAAGTTTTAAAACCTTTTGACGAACGCCCTGAAGCACTTTTGTATCGTCCTTGTGTTTGATAACATCCACGATCAATTCAGCAATTTCTTCCATTTCTTTTATTTTCATTCCCCGTGTGGTAATGGCAGGTGTTCCAATGCGAATCCCACTTGTTTTAAAGGCATTTTCTTTATCAAAGGGGATTAAATTTTTATTAACTGTAATCCCCGCTTGATCAAGAGCGGTGGCGGCATCTTTGCCTGTAATTTTTAAACCAGAAAGATCAACGAGCATAAGATGATTATCTGTTCCACCAGAAACAATACGAAGTCCAAGACTACTAAGCGTTTTAGCCAAGTGTTGTGCATTTGCTACAATTTGCTTTTGATAAGTTTTAAATTCACTACTCAAAGCTTCTTTGAATGCGACTGCTTTTGCGGCAATGACATGCATCAAAGGTCCCCCCTGAATGCCAGGGAAAACTTGAGCATCAATATCTTTAGCGAATTCACTTTTGCAAAGAATCATGCCTCCTCGAGGGCCTCTTAAGGTTTTATGCGTTGTGGTAGTTACAAAGTCCATATGAGGAATAGGATTAGGATGAAGTCCTGCGGCAACAAGTCCTGCAAAATGAGCCATATCAATCATCGACAAGGCTCCCACTTCATCCGCAATGGCTTTTAGCTTTTGAGCATCAATAAGACGAGGATAAGCGCTGGCACCCCCCAAAACTAATTTTGGTTTATGCTGTAATGCGAGTTGTCGGATGGTATCGTAATTTAATGTTTCTGTTTTAGGATCAACACCATATGAAACAATATTAAAAAAATTTCCGGAAAAATTCATTTTATGACCATGAGTGAGATGACCTCCATGCGATAAATCCATGGCTAAAATAGTATCCCCGACTTTAAGTTTACTAAAGTAAACAGCCATATTAGCGCCTGATCCTGAATGGGGTTGAACATTTGCATGTTCTGCTCCAAATAGTTGTTTTGCGCGATCTATAGCTAATTGTTCGGCAATATCGACAAATTCACATCCGCTATACCAACGTTTTCCAGGATAACCCTCTGCATATTTATTGGTCATAACAGATCCAAGAGCTTCTAAGACAGCTTCGCTGACAAAATTTTCAGAAGCAATCAATTCTAGGCCTGATGATTGTCTCACAGTTTCATTTTGAATTGCTGTAGCGATTTCTGGATCTTCGATTTGTAATTTACTTGGCATAATTTGCACTCCATCGGGTGAAAATGGGTTCATACTGTTTCTCTCTATTGTAATTATTTTTTTTCAAAGTCTTTTATTTTGTTAACTCGTTTTTCATGACGACCGCCTTCAAAATCAGTTTTGAGCCATGTATCGACAATTTTGTCTGCATTTCCGGGCTGAATATAACTTGCCGATAAAATAAGAACATTGGCATCATTGTGCTTACGGCTCATTTCGGCCATATCTTCATTTAAACACAATGCTCCTCTGACTCCAGCAACTTTATTAGCTACAATACTCATCCCAATCCCTGTTTTACACATTAAAACAGCTCGATCGGCTGCTCCCTTTGAAACAAGTTTTGCCGCTTCAATTCCATAATCTGGATAATCTACCGATTCTTCATTAAAACAGCCTACATCGACAGGTTCATGCCCCAATTTTTTGATCGCAGCTTTTAAATGTTCTTTTAACTTAAAACCACCATGATCTGCTGCAATTGCAATTTTCATCTCTTTACCCTGGTTATAGCGCTTCTACAAGTCTTGTGATGGGATCTTTGATCATATTAAAACATTGTCGATAAGCCCATATGGGTTGACCGATAGGATCTTCGACATCCATACCAAAAAAATCCCAACGACTTGAAAAGTTCATCAATAAATGAACTTTTGCTTTATCAAATGAGGGTTGTTTGGCTATTTCCAAAATGAAACGTTCATGGCCTCTGGTCATGGCAATGATTAAATCAGAATTTGAAATAAGTTCTGGGGTTAAAGCTTGGGATAAATGTCTAGAAATGTCAATGCCCTGCTCTCTCATCACAAGAACACCATTTTCAGAAGGACGAATACCGGGAAATGCAGTTGTTCCTGCAGAAATAGCTCGAACAGGTTTTTTGTCTTCCACAAGCTTATTAAAAAAACCTTCTGCTATAACGCTACGGCAGCTATTGCCAGTACAAACGAATAAAACTTTTCTGATTTTATTTTTTTCAAGCGTAGGCCGGTTGAGACATGTATCAATGAGTTCTTGAGAAATATAACCATTCCTTAAAAATTTAATCCGATCCCTATCCATTTCAACCACAGTTGATTCTTTTCCAATCGGAGTGGGTCCTGCATCAAGGACAAGATCAATTTTACCTTCAAGATTTTTTAAAACTTCTTCAGCATTTGTGGGGCCTGGATGCCCACTCAAGTTGGCGCTTGGACATCCAATAGGAACCCCTGCTTTTTCTACAATGTATTTTGCAATAGGATAATCAGGAACCCGAAAGCCTACTTTTTGAGTTGCCAAAGCACCTTTATCACAATGTAAAAACAATGTCAAAGGACCGGGCCAAAATGTTTGAATCAGTTTTTGTACAGAAGGAGAAATTTGATTGATAAATTCCGAAAGCTGTTCTGGTTTTGCTAAAAGAATTGGCAAAGGTCTGGATTTAGCGCGTTGTTTGACTTCATAAACTTTTTGAACTGCTTCCGGAATTAAAATATTTACGCCTAATGCATAAATCGTATCTGTGGGAAATGCAACAATCCCTCCTTTTTGGAGGGTTTGTATTGCATAAGAAAGAGTTGCCTCATCTGGATTCTTAGGATCTATTGGGCGATGCTCAGTCATAGGATTTGGCTAATAAGGTGAATGAACAAAGAAGTTAGAATATTTTTGAAGTTCAATTTATCTCTTTTTTTCAAGAGTCGCTAATAGTTCATTGAATGTATCAGCGAGATCTTTTAAATAATCATTTTTACGCAATGTAATACGGGTTGAGTAATCCCCTCGAATTGCAGTTTCAAGGACTTTTTTAAAACGATAAACCGGACCTACAACTCTATGAGTAAAGCGGATAACAAGATAAGATGTGCATCCTCCCACAATTAAAATCACAAGATATACAAGCAAAGTAAACTGTGAGTCCTTTTTTTCAAGCTCTTTTTTTAAATCTGCAAGATGGTTTGAAGAACTTGCATTTGAAGAGATGGATCCTTCCTCTACTGAAACAAGGATATAATCACTGATGTAACTATTGATTCGAACTAAAAGAAAACTAAAACAACCGCATATTAAAATAAGGAGTATCAATACAAGTTTTAAAAATGAAAATTGAAAGGATTTATCTATCAGGAATTTTTTTCTTTTTTGCAACGGCTCTTCTCTTTAGTTCATACGCTTATTTTGAATACAGTGAGCTCTTAGGAAAACTCTTTATTCTCTTGGTACTAAGGAGGCCATATTAAGCTATAAGATACATCATTCCACTATACTTCTGGCCTCCTTGTACTAAGAAATCGTTCTATACAATAGTAATTGGTAATCTAAACCGTAACATCCTCCCTTGCAATTGTTACTTGCATTATATTCTATCAGATGACTATAATCAAACAAAATTGGTCAGGTCAAAAGAAGGTGCACAATATGAATCTACCTAACAAACTCACTTGTTTAAGAATTCTTTTAATGCCGTTAACCCTTTATTTTATTTTTAGGAATACCTGGGGATTTTTTCTTTTGGGTTTTTGTTTAGCTGTTGTTGTAGGGTTTACAGATCTATTTGATGGTTATCTAGCCAGACGTTATAAGATTGTAACCCGCTTTGGTCAATTTCTAGATCCATTGGCAGATAAAATTTTTGTGGTTACCCTTTTGATTTATTTTGTTGGACTTAAGGAAATACCTGCTTGGGTGGTTATTTTAGTTTTGATTCGTGAATTTGCTGTGACGGATCTTCGTATGGTTGCGGCTCAAGAACAACTCGATATACGAGCAAATCTTCTAGGAAAAAGAAAAGCTCTTTTTCAATATCTTTTACTCTTTCATCTGGGATATCTTCGATTGATAGAGCTTCTAGGTATTTCTTTGGATGGTTGGATGTATCAACTTGCAATGGGAACTTACTTTTTTATTTTATATCTGACTATTTTCTTTACAGCATTTTCGATGATTTATTATGTGTGGACAAATCGCAAGCCTTTATCAACTCCTCTGATTCAGTAAAACATTTGTTTTTTCTTCGTTTATTCTCATGTTCATTCCAAAACCTGCTCCTATCAGAAGCCAGAAGAATGTTGCGATGGGGGTAGAATAAAGATGTGTGTCTCCTAAGGAATGCATTGAAAAGGTAACGATAGAACAAAAAATCCTAAGATGATCATACAAAGTCTATTTTTAAAAAGTTGAGCAAAAAAAGTTAAAAGAATCCATAAAAAAGACAAAAGTCCAAGCATACCTGTCTCAAAAAGGATTTGTAGATAGCAATTGTGGGCGTAACCTTTTTCAAGAAGTAATGAAAAGTTTTTTAGGCCATATCCCAAAATAGGTTTTTGTAAAAAAAGTCCCCATGTGGTTTTCCATGTTTCAAAACGCATTTGAGTTGTCGTGTTTTGTGGGTTAAAAATATCTTTGATTCTTTCAGTTAAAATGTTTGGAAATGTAAACAGAGAGATAATTAAAAAGATAAGAAAAACGATAAGTAATTTTTTGTCTCTTATGATGGCAAAAATCAACATAGAGACTGCTAAACCCACCCACCCTCCTCTGGAATAAGTTAAAACCAATGCACATAATACGAGAAGAAAATTAAAAATATAAAAGGGTTGCTTTTTCTCGTACCATTTTGCAGCAGTAAATGGTATGGCCATTATCAAAAATGCAGCAAGGTTATTAGGATGGCTAAAAGAAGCTGTGATGCGGATGGTATTTTGAAAAATAGCTGCAGGTCTAAATAAAATGAGGTCATGATTTAGAAAAAACTGAATGAGTCCATCTAGTGCAATAAAGGAAGAACTTAAAATAATGACAGGGATTAGTTTTTGAATTCTTTGAGAGGTTTGAAACTGTTTCATCGCAATGAAGGCAAGCAACACATATTCTGTTAAATTGAGTAATTCCTCCAAGCTCTTCATCAAAAATTGGGACGAGAAAATCGAAAACAGACCTGCAAGCCAGTAACTTAAAAGAGGCCATGTTAAAGGAGTATTGATTTGAATTTTTTCTTTCTTTAAAAAAAGTAAAAGAAACCAATTTGTGATAATTAGAATAAGCAAGATTTCAACCAATGCACGTGAAAAAGTTAATACAATTGGAAGGCTTAAAAGAAAAAAGTCTAAGCTGACTTCAAATTTTGGAATCATTTCTTTTAATCTCATTAGACCCCAAGTACAAATTTTTCTAAGGTTTGTTCCCCACTTCTTGAGCTCACGAGTTCCCAATAGGCACCTGCACATTTTAAGAACAGATTTTTGAGTTGTTGAAGAGAAAAAGCTTGGGCTTGTTGAATCAAAAGAAAGCAGCGATAAGGATGCTGTTTTAAGAGATGAGCCTCTTGGGGAAGAGCTTCTTTAATATTTTGAGGAAGAGAAGATGTAATCTCTTCTATAAATGACTTTCGATAAGTTGTTGGAATTTTTTTCTCTTGAATATGCCCCTCTTCTATCAAAGCTTTTGCTTGAATCAGAAGTCTTAAGGTGTTGAAAAGTTGTGTGACCAACCCAATGGGGTTTTCTCCCTGCTGGATAAGGGTTTGTAAAGTTTTTATGGAAAAAATATGTTTACCAGACAAGACTTCATTAACGAATTTAAAAAATGGTTCTTCGGTTGAAGAAGTGATTAAAGCCTCTACATCATTTAGCTCAATAACTTTTTTAGAGCCTATATAGGTGATTATTTTTTCGAGTTCAGATTTTAAAATACCTAGTTCACTACCTGCTTGATTAATCAAAGCATCACAGGCTTTGGGTTGAATGGTTTTGGTCTGTGCTGTGAGCGTTTCTTGAATAAAACTTCGCAATGTTTCTTCAGTGATCTCTAATTCTTCCCAAGACGAGTTTTTCTTTAATTCTGAGACACTTTTAAATCTTTGGTCAACTTTGGTGTTTGTAAAAATGAGTATATTTTGGGAAGGCAATAATCCTTTAATAAGTTCAAGAAAAATTCCGTCTTCTTTTGCCCCTCCCTTTTCAAGAATTTTTAGATTTTTTACCCAAATGCATTTTTCCTGGCTGAGTAGAGACGGAGTCTGAACATTTAAAATGATTTCAGCAATAGAAGTATTTTGACCATCCATGGTTTCAAGGCTTAAGAGACTAAAGTCGTTTACTTTAGGGCCGAGGAGAGAAAAAACTTTTTCTCTGAGGGATCCCTCATCTGAACCAAAGAAAAAATAAATGCGATTTTGAGAGTCCCGTTTTGGAGGCATATTTACGACATCGAATGAGGGTTTATTTTTCGCTTGTTTTGTTGAGAAATTAAAGTACTATATTTCTTCCCTGACGGGCGTTCAGCTTTTTTGATGGTTTGTTTAAGATGTGTTTGTCCAGGCCATCTAGTTGTTTGAATAATTTTGTTTTGTCTTTGAGCAATTGATTTCATGATTTTCATAGAAATGATAGTCAATTTAGATTGAAGGATCAAGAATCAAAGTTTTTAAATTTTTAAACGTTGTAAAATTTATATTTTTGTCATATACATCATAACTCGACAAATGAGGAGGAAGAGCCATGGAAGATTTTGAAAAGGTGAATTATAAGAAGTTTCGTGAGAAGGCGCTTCATCGTGATAAATACATATGCCAGAAATGTAAAAAAGAATTTCCTACAGATGAGTTAGACATACATCATCTTGTTCCAAAATCACATGGAGGTCCTTCTTCTGCTGATAATATTCAAACCCTTTGCAAAAAACATCATCGACTTCTTCATAAGGAAACCAATAGCCTTGATGAATATGCTTTTGAATTTAAGCATTTCAACAATGTTGAAAGAATCATGGATTCTTTTCTTGATGATCTTGAAGAGGAACAAACTACTGCAGCGGCAGCAGAGCCTGAGCGATCTTCAAATGAAGAGCTTGGAGATATTGACATTGAAGAATTAGAAGATATGGATAAACAAAAAGATTTTGATGGAGAAGTTTAAATCATTTAAAGATGAAAGAATAAACTTAATCCTCAAAAATCCAACCGCAAGCTTTGGAATTCGTTAGTTTTGCGGTTTAATCTCTAAGTTTTAATCCTTATACCTCTCCCTCTTTTATGAATGAGATACTCTCATCATTTAGCTTATTGTTTTTTAGATTCTAAAGGAATATTAAGGACTTGCCCTGGATTGAGTATGTTGGGGTCTTGAATTTTGGCCCTGTTAGCATAATAAATCAAACGCCATTTATCTTTGTCTCCATAAAAAGCAATAGCAATGGTTCTCAGTGATTCTCCCTTTTTGACTCGATAACGAATAGTTACAGGTTTTACGAGAGGTTTAGAAAATGGAGCAATCCTTGAGTTTTCCTTTTTGTTATAGAGCGTGGGTTGAATCAATGTTGCTGCTGTTTCTTCTTTAATTTTAGATTTTTGAATGGATACAATTTGTTCTGTTAATTTAAGTTCGTTTGTTTTGAGGCGATTATTTTCTTCTCTTAATTTCTTATTTTCAGCCATTAAGAGGTAAGGTTGATGTTGATTTTCATTTTTTGAGGTAGAGTTATTCGATTTATTCTTAAGTTCTTGTAGGTTTTGTTCGAGCGATTGTTTAGATGCCGCAATGTCTTGAACAGACTTTGAGAGAGATTCATTAGATTTAGTAAGATCATCAATTTGGAGAGATAAAGTTTCTTTTTCTTGTTTAAGAGTTTCTATTTGTTTTGTAGCTGTATCATAATCTTTTTTAGCCAGAATCCATTTTGCGTGAAGAGCTTCTTGTTGGGCTTTTTGATTTTGATTATTTTTAAGTTGTTCCTGCGTTGTAGTCATAAGATTTTCTTTTGAATCAAGAGTTTCCTTTAATCTTTCGATCTCAGATTTTTGTTCTTCTATCTGAGTTTTTAGAGTATCTATCTCATCATTTGATGCATCAGGAATAGGTGTTTTCTGTTCTGGGACAGTTTTAGTAGAACTGATTCTAGGTTTTTGGGAAGTTGGTTCTGGAGAGGATTCCCCTTTTAAAGTTTTAAGCCATTGATTTACTAAAACTACTTTTTCGTCTGTGGGAGCTAGAGATAAGTAGGTTTCATAATGTTTAATGGCAAGAGGTGTTTTCCCTAAATAATCTGCGTATAGAATGGCCAGTTGAAGATGCGCCTGAGCATTGTTGGGATTGAGAGAAATTTCTTTTTCAAAAAAATAAGAAGCGCTTTCCCATTTTCCTTCTTCAATAAGTTTTAAACCTGAGGATGTGTTTTTGAATTGAGTTTCGGTTGGTTTTGATACATAAAAATTTTTAAAAATAAAAAGAGAAATGATTAAGAGTAAAACAACAGAAATAACCGCCTTTTGCCATTTTTTCATCCACCCTCTCCTCTAGAATGAAGCCAGGCTCTAATTTTATTTGCTGTCGGTCCCTGAGGGTTAAGCTGTAAATATTTTTTATAATAAAATACTGCATTTTGAGGTTCTTTTTTGCTTTCTCCGTAAATAAGTCCTATTCCTAGATAAGCTTCTGAATAGCGAGGATTAGATTGGATGGCTCTTTTAAATCTTAAAATGGCATCGTCTAAACGACCTTGAAGTTTGAGTAATATTCCAAGATTGTAATGTGCGGGCGCATAAGAAGGGTCTAATTTTATCACTGTATTATATTCTCGAGTTGCACTTGAGAGATCACCTTTCCATTTATAAAGAATTCCCAGATTGTAATGAGCTTTAATATTGGAAGGATCCAGAACAATGGCTTTTTGATATGCAAGAATAGCTTGAAGATTTTGACCTTTCTCCTGATAAACAGCTCCTTGATTGAAATAGATAAGAGATTGTTTTTGAACTTTAGGAGCTTTAGGTGCAGGCGGTAAAGTTGTAGGCATAGGCTTTACAGGTGCAATAACAACCGCTTCTTTAGGAGGTATAGGAGGTTTGGTTTCTTTAACTTTTAATACAGGTCTAATGACAGGTGTAGAGGCAGGAAGTGTAGGTACAGGTGTTGGTTTAGGTTGAGGTGTAGATTTGGGAGGAGGAATAGTTTTGGGAGGCAATGTCGTTGGAGGCGGTTTTAATTCTTCAATTCTTTTGTGTGCCGTTTCAGCTCTTGAATCTTTTGGGAAGCGCCGAACTGCTTCTTCATAAGTTTTCAAGGTTTCTGGAAGATTTTCCTGATCATAGATAGAGGCAAGTTCATACCATAAGTCAGCAGAATTTTTATTTTCGTCTTTGGCTTTTTTTAATATTTCAATACTTTCGGAGGGAGAACTTGATCTTGATTTTGCAAGTGCTAGAAAAATTTTGGCTTCTTTATGAGAAGAGTTATTTTTAAGAAAGTTTTCTAACTTTTTAATGGCCTCTTCATACTGGGCTTGTTCATAAAGAGTTTTAGCTTCTTGAAAAAGCTTTTGTTCTTGGTAGGTGTCCTCCTGTTTAGGTTTCTCCTCTTTAAATTCTGACTGTTCAGATTTTTTTAGTTCAGTGTTTTCGTGTGTTTGTGTTTTTTCTGATTTTTCAACCTCTGCTTTTGCTTTTCCTAATAAATCACGAATAAGTGCAACATTTTCACCTTGAGATTTTAACTCAAGGAATTTTTCATAGTGAGCAATCGCCTTTTTTTGATCATGTAAATTAAAATCGTAAAGTATTCCTAAATTTCCATATGCGTCTGCGTAAGATGGATCCAAAGCAATTGTTTTTTGAAAAGCTTGTTCCGCTTTTTCAAATTCTTTTAATTCATAGCAGATGACACCAATGAAATTTTGGGCAAGAACATTTTGAGGTTCTTTATCCAGGACCTTTTGGTATTCAGGCATTGCATCTGAATATTGTTTTGTCTCTCGAAAGATCGTTGCCATTAAATAATGAAGTTGAACGTCCTCTGGAGATGTTTCAAATCCTTTTTTGAGAACTTGTATAGCTCCAGGAAAATCTTTTTCTTTAAAATAAAGATTTCCTAAATTTAAATAGGCTTCTGTGAAATGGGGGTCTAGATCAATGGCAATTCGATAATGTTTTTCAGATTGAGCAGTGAGTCCTTTTTTCTCGTACAGAACACCCAGGTAAGTATGCGTTTTGGGATTGTTGTATTCTTTTTCAAGGGCCTTTTGAGCTTTTTTAATTTTTGCATCATCATCCTGTGTGGATTCAGGATTGGAACGACTGCAACCAGGAGTTGTCAAAAAAACAAGTTGAG
>JAYRIK010000115.1:0-2401 GCA_041906865.1 Candidatus Auribacterota bacterium | reverse complement strand
TCGGCAGAAAGCCCCCACCGCGCGCAACTTTTAGTAAGTACGGTGGGGCGTCGAGTAGCAGGCCCCACGACCTCTTAAAAGAACACACTTTTACATATAACATTTAATCTAAAAAATAGGCTCGTTTAACTCAAACAAAGTCATGATCTATACAAAAGAAGAAATATCTCAAAAGATTAAGAATAAAGCTAAAGACTTAGGATTTGATCTTGTCGGCATTACAAGAGCCGTGTCTCCCTCTCACTTCCCCTTTTTTGCCTCTTGGCTTGAAAAAGGATACGCAGGTCAAATGTCCTATTTGGAAAGAGGCTCTGAAAAGAGAAAAGATCCAGATCTTATTTTAAAAGGCGTTAAGTCTATTATTTCATGCGCCATCAATTACTATACTGAAACACCTCCTGAACAAAATGAAAAGAATCGTGGGAAAATTGCAAGTTATGCATGGGGTAAGGACTATCATAAAATTGTTTTAGAAAAATTAGAAGCCTTAGAAGAATTCATTCATCATGAAATCAATCCTCAAGCACAAAACAAATCTTATGTTGATACAGGAGCTATTCTTGAAAAGAATTATGCTCAAGAAGCTGGACTTGGATGGATTGGGAAAAACACGTGTTTGATTCATCCCAAGATTGGATCTTGGCTTTTTATTGGGGAAGTTTTGACAAATTTAGAACTCACTTATGATACCCCCTTCGCAACTGACCATTGTGGAACGTGCACACGATGCTTAGATGCTTGTCCCACACAAGCCTTCACAGCCCCACGAATTCTAGACGCAAGAAGCTGCATCAGTTATCTTACGATTGAACATCGCGGAGAGATTCCTTTAGAAAAAAGAGAAATAATGGAAAATCATATTTCGGGCTGTGATATTTGTCAGGATGTGTGTCCTTACAATCATCAACCTATTCCAACCACCATAGAAGACTTCTATCCCAAAACTGAATTTCAAGAAAATGGATCTGGGAATATTTCTTTAGACAAGATCTCAAAAATCACTCCTGAAGAATTTCAGAAACTTTTTTTTGACAGCCCCATCAAACGTCTTAAATATGAAGGCCTGATGCGAAATGCCATCATCGCCATGGGGAATTCCGGAAACCGCTCCTTCATAGAAACACTACAAATCATGAAATCAAAAATTCAAAATCCGATGCTGGAAGAGCATATGGAGTGGGCCCAAGCAAAGTTAGCTTCAAAGGGAAAGGAATAAAATTTTTTAAATTATATATTGCCTTATACACTTCTATTCTTGTAGATTAGCTAAATATGAAACCTCAAAATAAAAACAACAAAAAATACACCATTCACATTGAAACTCTCTTTGAGTCAGCTCATAATTTAAGAGAATATCATGGAGCGCCTGAGCCTCTTCATGGACATACTTGGAAGGCAGAAGTTTTTGCCGAGCGATGTGGATTAGATCACGAAGATATGGCCATCGATTTTTTAGAATTAAGGTCTGCCTTAGACACTCTTATCAAACCTTTTGAACACAAGTACATCAACGACATTGCCCCTTTTGACAAGATCAATCCCTCTACTGAAAATATTGCCACATGGATTTTTGAAGAACTCAAAAAGAAATTCAAAGATCATCCTGCTCAAATTAAAAGAGTAAGAATTTGGGAAGGCCCTCAATATTCAGCCAGTGTGGAAAATGCTTAGTCAATTAAGCATCAACTAAAATCCTAGTCAACCAAAGTTTGCTCAAAAAGTCCCAAGACATTTTCTTATAGTCCCCGTAAGGGGATGCAAGGCACATACGAGCGACTGCGGTGGTCCCGATACATCGGGATCGCACAAAGAAGCGAAGTGTGTAACGAAGCAGATTGGGCTTTTTCAGCAAACTTACTATTGATAAATCTCTGCGCCCTGTTTTTTAAACTCTTCTGCTTTTTCCTTCATGCCCAAATCTAAGGCAGCTTTTTCATCTACAGCTTTCTTTTCAGCAAAAGCTCGAACATCTTCAGTAATCTTCATAGAGCAAAAATGAGGACCACACATGGAGCAAAAATGGGCAACCTTTGCGCCTTCAGCAGGTAAAGTTTCATCATGATAGGACTTCGCCGTTTCAGGATCGAGTGAAAGGCTAAATTGATCTTCCCAGCGAAATTCAAACCTGGCTTTGGACAAGGCATTATCACGTGCTTGAGCCCCGGGATGTCCTTTGGCCAAATCTGCCGCATGAGCTGCAATTTTATAAGCAATGACTCCTGCTTTCACATCTTCACGATTAGGCAAACCCAAATGTTCTTTAGGCGTCACATAGCAAAGCATCGCACAACCATACCAGCCGATCATAGCAGCTCCAATAGCTGATGTAATATGGTCATAGCCTGGTGCAATATCTGTGGTCAAAGGACCTAAAGTATAAAAAGGGGCTTCAAAACATTCC
>JAYRIK010000114.1:0-4176 GCA_041906865.1 Candidatus Auribacterota bacterium | reverse complement strand
TAATTGGTCAGATAGTTTTTCCCAAAAAAGTGGAACGTTCTCATACGATGGGAGACAGTGACGACCGCTTAGTTGTAGATGATCGTTATGTAGTTATGCTATACAGTAGTTTTTTTCTAAAAACTGAATATTGTGATGGGATCTTTTATGATAGTTTTCATGCAACTGCTAAAATTAATTTTAGTGTATGCGTGATGGAAGCAACAAAAAGTACTTGGGATTTAAGACTACCATCAGGCAGGGTAAGAAAACTTCTTCTAGTAGATACACAAGTAGAAGATACAGAAGAAACTGGACAATCTAAATCTTGGCTTTCAAGGATATTCTGGAGTTAGATAGGTATCATCCCAATGTTAAAAAGTGAGAATCTAAGACATGCAAGACTTTCGTTTATTACAGTTCAGAAAATGTTGATTTTTTAGAAACATCAACCACGACGTGTAAATATGCGCATATTTCGATTTTTTCAATTTGTCTTAAATATGTTACGGAAATAAGGAAGAAGATCCACATGGTCAAAAAATTTTTCCAATTCACAGCATATTATTTCATGTTAGCGTTTCCTTTAATCAACCTAACAACCGCTTCAGACTTTTTAGAAGACGACATCGTAGAAGCTCTTAGTTATCGAGGACACCCGCCTAGTCTTGAAGTCACCGGCGGAAGCTATTTGAGACAATGGGACATTGGAGAAACTAGATATAGCCAGTGGGTGAATAATCCGACACAAAGCAGAATGAGTTCAGATGCGTGGAGGGACAACTTGTGGACACCGTTTAGAAACATTAGTTGGGCAATTCCCATAACCTTCACAGTCCTAGACTTTGTGGCAAGTAAAGGTATAAGTGGGAAGAGTGCATTCGATTCTGTAGGAGCAGGTGGTGCAGCAAACATGGCACTAAGTTGTGCTATATTTGATACTGTGCGAACGACCTGTGAGGCTATTGGAATACGAGCCAGACGAGAGAGAAATCCAGCTAGTTTTCGTGGAGCGTTAGCGCGAACTATCATGGATCTATCAACATGCGCAATATCTTGGGCAGCATATGAAGTAATTACACGAAATTTAATAGAGGCAACTTGTGATGACGATTTAGGTGTTCTGGAATGTACGATACTAAAACCAAGTGCCATTCCAGCTGCTCAAGGTCTTCTCATCACCGCAGGGATGCTGAACATATTTGTTGTGTTCAGAGTCTTTTACAGCATATTTAGGGAGAATAGCGTCAGAATCTCGTAATGCTTCTTATTCAGCGTTATTTAATTTTAAACTAATCCATCTTAAATTTGGTGCTCAAACCGCACTAAAAACGCAAAATATGGCTAAAAAGACCCATATTGTAAAAAACCGCTATATTTGCACGTACACGAGAAAAATAGATCTCAGATAGAAAAACTCACAACCAGCAATATTTCTCGTGTAGACCCCATTTCCGCTTCATTAATCGATATGTTTTGATGTTATGGAAATCACAGATGTAAAATCACTCCTGCTGGAGAAGAATTTCGACAATTTGGGGATGATTGTATTTTTTTGCCAGTTCTAACGCGGTTCTTCCTTGGCTATCCCTGATGTTTTTATCAGCTCCGAACTCAAGCAAAATCTTCAAGGCTTCCAATTTTCCGTACAAAGCAGCTCTGAGAAGAGGTGGTAAATTAAAAAATCCTTTATCATTCACGTTAACCTCTCCTTCCTCAACAAGCGTTCTGATCTTGGAGGAATCATTAGCGAAGATTGCATGCACAAGTTGAAGGCTAGGAGAAGTCATGGGAACGAATATACCCTTATCGCAGTTCTGAAGATTGTAGGAATGATTCAAAATACCAAACCAGAAAAAATTAGAACACCGTAAAAATAATTTTTTGAGATTTATTTTTTATCCATCCTATCTCCTCTTACAGAAAACTAAAAATCCAAAGCGTCACATGGAGATTTTGAAAAAATCGAAATGTGCGCGCTTATACGTTGCCATGCAACGTTTTTAAAACCGCAGTTTTCCTTGGTTTTGAAAAGAAAGATTTTTTGGCAGATTTTTTCCATTTTTTGTCCAAAAAACTATCTTACTTCTTGATTTTTATCTCAATTGAGATACATTAGTTTTATAAATATTGGATTGGAGGTCTATCATGAAAACGCAGATGATTCACGCAAGGGTTGATCAAAACCTAAAGCATGATGCTGAATTGATTTTTAAATCTCTTGGAATTAATACCGCTGATGCAATTCGTATGTTTTTCAGACAAGTTACGCTAAACAAAGGGCTTCCTTTCGAGGTCAAAATTCCAAACAAAGAAACCCTAAAGGCTATGGAAGAATTGGAAACAAACAAAAATCTAAAATCTTACTCAGCTGAAGAGTTCAACGAGCTTTTGGATGCTCTATAGGAAACCAACAACACGGTTTTTGAAAGATGTTAAACTTGCTAAGAAGCGAAAGCTTAATATCCAAAAACTAGAAAAGATAATAACTTTAATTTGCGAAAGCAAAGAACTTCCCAAACACTGTAGACCTCACATTCTTTCTGGAAACACAGTTGATTTCTGGGAATGCCATATCGAACCGGATTGGCTGTTGATTTACCGATTCAACGGAGAAGATTTGGAATTGATCAGAACAGGAACCCATAGTGATTTGTTCTAATCTCATGGTGTTTCTATCAAAACAGATATTAAAATCTAGTTTCCCAAGTTGATATCAGATCATGTCTTTTTTGCCGAGAAAGGGGGTAGCAAAGACCGAAGGTCTGCGCGAGGGGTTTTACCCCTTAGGAATGAAAAACTTAAAAACAAAGTTTTTTCCGATTAAAAATAGACTTTATCCACAAGACTTATCCACAAAGAATCTGGTTTTAAATACAGTTTTAAATTAGTTTAAATACAGTTTAGGCTTTTGCGGCGCCTTACGCTATATACCCTTATGAGGTGTTTTTGTGCGTGATATCCCCCCCAAATGTGCGTGATATCCCCCCCAAATGTGCGTGATATCCCCCCCTAGAGAAATTATTCAACAAAGTTATCAACAAAAACAAAATGTGCGTGATATCCCCCCTTAATTTTTCAAAAAATTTCCTTCTTGTGGTTTTTCTTTCGAATCTATTGAAAGAAGTAATTTCTTGAGGTTTTTGAAAGAAACAAAAGCTTTCTTATTTTTTTCCATCCATTCTAAATGGTATCCAGGGATATCATTTTGTAAAATAGCTTCTTTTAAATCTCTTTTAAAAAACCTAAATTCTCTTTCACTTCCAGATTTTTCATAAAGAGTCTCTACTGAAAATTCCCATGTTTTAGCATTTCCTCCAGCATGTTTTCTGGCTGTTCTGTAGAGGAACCTTTTAAGAGCAGACGTAATGCTAAAGTATTCTGGATCAACCATTAAAAGAGCTCCTTTGACACAAATTCCGTCATAGAGCCAATCTGAAAGTGTTATTCTAATTTCTCTGATATCTTTTCTTTTTGTATATCCCCAGCTATCTAAAAAGCCAAACCCTGCATCATACCTTCCATCTTCATTTCTAATGGTCGTATCTATTCCAGTACGTTGTAATCTGGACAAAGCAGCTCTTAAATCCAACTCTTCTTTCTTACCATCATGCTTTTTAAGAGATTTAAGGATTTCGTGGCGAGGAATAATCATCGTTCTTGGAGGAATATCCGAACCTTTGTTCAAAATTTCCTGCATTTTTCCAGCAACAAACAAAACAATATCCCAATCGTAGATACTCGCCAAGAAATGTCCTGTATGGCGCGTTACTTTAACCCTTATCATGTTTTTACCATCATGTTTTTCGTAGATGATGGGTTCTCTACGATTTTTGGAGAGAGCCAAAAAAGGGACTTCCATCATCTCAGTGATGTCTCTAGCCGCTCTTTCCTGCGGGCTTAATTCAGGCAGCTTTGGGCCTTTAGGCTTTTTAGATTTTATAACCTTTGGCCTCTCTAACTTTTCTTCTTTGATTTCTACGATTTGTTGCGTAACAAGAACCTCTTCTTTTTCTTTTGGAATTTCAGAAATAAATGATTTGGTATTTTTATACTCTTGTCTGTCTATTTTGTATAGAATCTTTCTTAACAGCGAGGATATTAATTTTTTCATAGATTTATTCTGCTTTACTCTTTGATTTCTTGTTTTCGTTAAGCCATTCACTAAGACGCTTTGAACTGACAAGAATATCCTGG
>JAYRIK010000113.1:0-6276 GCA_041906865.1 Candidatus Auribacterota bacterium | reverse complement strand
AAATTTTATTTGGAACCGTCGATAGTTGGTTGATTTGGAAATTAACGGGAGGCTGTGTTCATGCTACAGACAGAACGAATGCTTCTCGAACCCTTCTTTTAAATCTTAAGACAGGGGAATGGGATCAAGATTTGCTTTCTCTTTTAGATATTCCTCATTCCATGCTTGCCGAGGTGAAAGATTCTATTGATGATTTTGGCAAAACAATCAAACTTGGAAAATTACCTTCAGGGATTCCTGTTTCTGGAGTAGCGGGGGATCAGCAGGCTGCTCTTTTCGGCCAAGCTTGTTTTCGGCCAGGTATGGTCAAAAATACTTATGGAACAGGTTGTTTTCTTTTGTGGCCCTTAGGTAATAATCTTGTTTTATCTCAAAATGGATTGCTTACCACTTGGGCTTGCTTTGGAAAGAAGGCCATGGGATATGCTTTGGAAGGAAGTGTTTTTATTGCTGGAGCTGCTATTCAATGGTTGAGAGATGATTTAAAAATTTTATCTCATGCAAAAGATTCTCAAAAAATAGCCCTTTCAATAAAAGACAATCATGGCGTTTATTTTGTCCCTGCTTTTACAGGACTAGGATCCCCTTATTGGAATGCACAAGCTCGGGGAACGATTGTGGGGTTAACTCGAGGAGTAGGCCGAGAACATTTAATTAGAGCTACCCTTGAAGCCGTTGCTTATCAAACAAAAGATGTTGTAGAAGCTATGGGGAAAGAAGCAGGTCAGTCTTTTAAAGAGTTAAGGGTTGATGGAGGGACATCCGCCAATCAATTCTTGATGCAATTTCAAGCAGATATTTTAAATTGTAAAGTGAATCGTCCGCGTTTTATTGAAACTACTGCTTTGGGAGCCGGGTTCATGGCGGGTTTGGGTGTGGGTCTGTGGCGCGATAATAAAGATATAGAAAGTTTAAGGAAAACAGAGCATGTTTTTAAACCGCATATGAAAGCTTTGCAGAGAGAAAGGCTTTATCAGGGTTGGAAAGATGCTGTGGGAAAAACATTATATGCTTCCTAAAAGGCTAAGATCTCATCCATTTCTTATTTTCGGCCATCGAGGGTCGCCCCTTCGTGCTATTGAAAACACTCTCGCGAGTTTTCAAAAAGCATTTGAGGAGGGAGTTCATGGAGTTGAACTGGATGTTCGTTTAAGTCAAGATGGAAAAGTTTTTGTTTTTCATGATGAGAAAATGAAGCGTTTGGCTCATCAAAAAGGCTCTTTTCTTCGGCTTTCTTCGAAAGATTTGTCTTCAATTTTAGTTTCGTCTCCTCAAAAAAAAATAAATTCGCAAGCTATTCCATCGTTAGAAGAAGTCTTTTTAAAATTTTCTAAACATCTTTTTTTCTATGTGGAATTAAAAGTGGAACCTTCTTCTTATTCGTATCGATACGAGCTTGCTCAAAAAACCATGTTGCTGTTAAAGAAATATCATTTGGTAGAGAAATCTATTTTAGTTTCCTTTGATTATGACTTAGTGAGATGGATTAAAAAGAAAAATAAAAAATTTTATACAGGTCTTAATTTTTCAAAATCAAAGGAATTGAATCAACCCAGAAAAGAGGGTTTTCGTTTCCTTGATTGTCTTTGTCCCAGTTTTTCTGCTCTTTCAACCCAATTGATGGGTGAGGCTAAAAATCATTCTTTAGATGTTTTAACTTGGGTTGTTAATGATGTGAAATCATTAAGAAAAGCGGAAAAACTAGGAGTTCAGGGGATAGCTACGGATGATCCTCAAAAAATATTTGCGTGTATTTCAAAAGCCAATCAGAAATTTTGAAGCATAAAGAGCAAACATATTTAAAATAGCATGGATAGTAAAAGAAGTTTCCATGCCGTATTTTTTCATGTTTACACCTAGAATAATTCCAATCACAAATGTCTGGGTAAATTTAACCCACCATGTTGCAAGTACTCCAAAATGTCCTGTAGCAAAAATGAGAGAAGATATCAAAATGGCAGCCATCGAGCCCCACGAAAATTTTCTTAATAAATAAAGAAAGAAAGTTTGAATAAAAAGGCGAAAAATGATTTCTTCATAAAAAGCGACAAGAAGAAAGAAAACAATGGAACTTATTTGTACGGTATACTGTGAAGGATTACCTTCTGCTTTACTCATTTCTTTTAAAAAATTTGAAATTTCAGGATGTGTAAACTTGAAGAGTAAGGCTGTAAAAATACAGATACAACTCGAATAGATGAGAACAGGTTTGAGATAATTCAAAAGAGTGAATGGTAGATGAGTTGTTCTCGCTCGGGTGAGCATCGTCAAAATAGGGATGCTAGGTGTTTGAAGACGTTGTGCCAGCATCATTCCTGCAATAATACATACTGAAATAGAAATAAAATGAAAGAAAATGGTCCAAAAAGAACTGATGGTTGTTCCTCCTAAGAGGAAAAGAACCAGTTCTATTAAGATAAAAGAAGCAGCGATATTCTTAGCGAAGTTCCAATAGACTTTTGAAGCATTTTTATATTTTAAGATGTAATAAACGGCAGGGATAAGAAGAGACGCAAGAAATATTTGGAAAAGGATTGCGAAGTTAGATGTATTTTCATCTACCATATTTGAATCAGCTTTTTGAATAAAGAGTGGGTAGAATAATGGTTCAAAATACAAGTCGAATGTAACATATTTGATCGGAGAAGGAAAGTAAATGGGATTTTGGGATCAGATTAAAATTCAAGGTCGTACTGAAAAGTTCTTCAAAAGAATTTTGGGTATTCTGTTATTTGGACTCGGCTGGCTTCTTTCTCCACTGACTTGGTGGAATGATGCTTTGATCAATCTTCCACTTGCTTGGTTAATGGCCAGTTTATTTTTTTCAGAGAATCAAACTGCTTTTAGTTTATGTTTTATTGTCAGTTATTGGATTACGAATTTAATGGGTTTTATTTTGATGCATTATGGTTGGAAAATTTTTAAATCAAAAGTCCAAGTAACAAAAAAGGATTTGCTGAAATCTTTTTTTGTTTCTTTGGTTTATACGCTTGTTATACTTGTTTTAGTGAAGATGAATGTGATTCGACCTTTGTTTTAGTTTTTTTAGGTCTCACAGATGACACAGTGAACGTACCATGTGATTTGCGAGGGGGATGATGGCTGCAGACGTTTTTGATGTGATCATCGTTGGGGCAGGGCCCGCTGGTATTGCTGCAGCTCTTGTAACAGCAAAAGCCGGGCTTTCGACCATTGTTTTAGAGAGAGGCCAGCATCCTGGCGCCAAAAACCTATTTGGTGGAATCCTTTTTACTCCTGAACTTCAAAAATTAGTTCCTTCTTTTTTGAGCGAAGCCCCGCTTGAACGACACATTTCTCGTAAACGTTTTTCTTTTTTAACTCCGGATGCAGAGCTCGGTGTAGATTTCTGGGCTTCTCAGTATGACCAGACGCCATTCAATCATTCTTTTACCGTGATGAGATCAAAATTTGATCGATGGTTTTCCGAAAAGGCTGAAGCTGCGGGCGCTCAGTTTCTAACAGGTGTTGTGGTGGATGATTTTATTTTAAAAGAGGGTCACGTTGTAGGTATTAAAGCACGAGGTGAAGCTGAAGGACAATTTGATGAGCTGTATGCATCTTTGGTGATTTGTGCTGAAGGTGCAAATTCGATGTTGGCTGAAAAGGCGGGTTTGAGAAAAGGCAAAAGTCAGATGCAGCCGACTAATCGAACCGTGGCTGTGAAAGAAGTGATTCAGCTGACACCTGAAAAAATTCAAGATCGATTTAATATTCGTGGGAATCAGGGCGTTGCAGTGGTCTATTTGGGCGATATTGTTCAAGGTGCTTTGGGTACAGGTTTTCTTTATACCTATAAAGATTCTTTGGCGATTGGATTAGGCTGTGAAATGCAAGACTTAATCGATCGGCGCAAGGCTCCCTACGATCTTTTGGATCATATGAAACGCCATCCGGTAATTGTTCCATTAATAGAAGGTGGGCAGGTGATTGAATATTCAACTCATATGATTCCAGAAGATAATTATGAAAATCTTCCCCAGCTTTTTACAGACGGTCTTCTTCTCGCAGGTGATTCTGCAGGTTTGATTAATAACTCTCTTTTTCAAGAGGGGACTAACATGGCCATGGCCTCTGGGATTTATGCAGGAGAAGTGGCTGTTGAAGCAAAATCAAAAGGAGATTTTTCAGCCAAAACACTTTCGCTTTATAGACAAAAGTTAGAAAACTCATTTGTTTTAAAAGATATGAAACATTATTGTCATTTCCTAGATACTTTACGAGAAAATAGAGAATTTTTAGGACTTTATCCAGAACTAACGGTCGAATTCTTAATGAATTATTTTGCAGTGGATGGTCGACCTAAGCAAGAAATCAAAAAAGAAGTTTTCAAAAAAATAAGAAAAAAAGTGAAGTGGGGGAGACTTATTTTAAATGTGATTAAGGCAAGAAAAATGATTTAGTCGTCCGATGAAAAAGCCTAACCTGCTGCGTTGCACACTGCGTTTCTTTGTGCGGCGTATAGGAGAACATACGCCTCCGCAGTCACTTGTGTGCGCCTTGCATTTCAGGCTTTTTGATCAGACTAAAACATGAAAGAGGAGGTAATATGAGTGATTCATCCCATATTTCTATGGAAGATCGACTTTTTCTTGTTCAGAGAAACTTTGGTAAAAAAACTCACATCACAGTGGATCAAGAGGCTTTCAAAAAAGATCCTGTGAAACCCATCCTTTTTATTTGTCCTGCAAAAGTTTTTGAAGAAAAAGAGTCTTCTGGGGAATGTATTGTTAATTTTGAAAATTGTTTAGAGTGTGGAACCTGCCAAGTAGCCAGTCGTTATGTGAAGTGGACGAATCCGAGTAGTGGTTGTGGAGTGACGTATAAATATAGTTAGTGCAGTTTGCTGAAAAAGCCCAATCTGCATCGTTACATGCTGCGTTCCTTTGTGCGGCGTATAAGAGATCATACGCCTCCGCAGTCACTTGCATGTGCCTTGCATCTTGGGGCTTTTTCAGCAAACTGTGATATTTTTAGGTTTTTACTGGTGACTGGAAACTGGTGTATTTTCCTGTGTCAATGCCACTACCTTCTTAAACCCTGCTGTTTGTACTTGATCCATGACTTCAATGACAATCCCATAGGGAGTTTTGCGATCTGCATTGAGCGTAATGGTGGGGTCTTCCGAAGTTGTTTTCTTCATTCTCAGCATATCAGGTAAATCTTTTAATTGAATCTCGCTCTTATTAAGAAAAATTTTCCCTTCAGACGTCAGAGTAATTAAAATTCTTTTTTGATCAACTTTTTGGTTTTGACTGCCATGAGGTAGGTCAATTTTGATGGCGGGGTGCTCAATAAATGTTGTTGTTACCAAAAGAAAAATAATAATGATAAACATCAAATCAATCAGAGAAGTGATTTGAATGCTCGGTTTACGTTTAGGTTTAGATTGAAATCTCATGATTTTTTGGATTCAGGATATAGTTTAGAAAGTACAAGACCAAGGCAAGTTTCCATATTTAAAACCAGAGCCTCGATTTTTCTGGAAAAAAAACTGTGAGCAATCAAAGTCGGGATTGCAATAATAAGTCCTACAATGGTTGTGATGAGGGCTTTTGAAATCCCTCCAGAGAATTCTTTTGCTAACCCAGCTCCTTTTTGACTGATTACAATGAAAAGATCATACATTCCTAAAACTGTGCCTAAAAGTCCTAAAAGAGGAGCCACAACTGCGATGATTTCAAGTAAAAGAAGTCCATTTTCAAAACGGTGAGATTCTAGCCGACCTGCCAATTCCAAAGATTCGCTGTTTTGCTCTTTCGAAAGATTTTTTTGTGAAAGACTTAAAGCGATAAGTTTTTCAACAGGGCTAGGGTTCTTAGATAAAAGTTCTTTACTGATATCTTCTGGCTTTTGATTTTTTTCAATCAGTTCAACAACCCGATTGGGAATAATTTTTCTTTCTTGTAGAGAGAAAAATCGCTCAAGGATAATGGCTAAAGATAGAATTGAACAAAGGAAAAGAGGAATCATAGTCCATCCACCGGTTAAAAAAATATCTATCAAATTTTTTCCCATGCTTAACAATCTCCTTAATTTTTATTTTTTTCTTTTCCAATATAATTAAATTCTATTCTAATCCAAAGTCCTTCAGTGCGAATATAAGATAATACATCGGCAGGCAAGGGTGTAAAGGGTGCTGTTTTCTCAATAGCTTGAACAGGGTAGCGTATTCCCAAAGAATCTCCTTCATGCTCAATGACCTGAAGATCTTCAAAATGCCCATCAGGCATGATTTGAAAAACAATCACAGTTTTT
>JAYRIK010000112.1:0-5751 GCA_041906865.1 Candidatus Auribacterota bacterium | reverse complement strand
AATTATCCAAATAAATTCTTGAGATAGCCAATGTCCTCAAATAATCAAAAGAAGAAGTCTTGCTTCCCCCCATAGGCGTATGGTCCGGCTGAAATGTCCATGTGATAAAAGCGGTAAAACCATGGGTTTCATCCTGAAGTTGACGTAATCTATCTAAATGTTCAATACGTTCTTCGAGTGTCTCTACATGTCCAAACATCATGGTGGCTGTTGAACGTAAACCCAATCGATGTGCCACGCGCATGACATTCAACCATTCATCAGAATCAATTTTCTTAGGTGCAATAATCTTTCTTGCACGTTCCACCAGAATTTCAGCCCCTGCTCCAGGAACAGAATCAAGTCCTGCCTTAATCAAGCGCGTGAGCGTTTCTTCAAGAGATAATTTTGAAACTTGTGCAATAAATGAAATTTCAGAAGCTGAAAAGCCATGAATCCAAATCGGATATTTGGATTTAATATGTGTCAGCATATCTTCATAAAAATCTATTTTTAAATAGGGATGATGCCCACCCTGAAGAAGAATCTGTGTTCCACCCAACGCCAATGTTTCCTCTATTTTTTTATCCAATTCTTCATGCGAAAGAACATACCCATCTTTAGAACCGGGACGAACATAAAACGCACAAAAATGACAATCGGTTACACAAAAATTAGTGTAATTAATATTGCGATCAATAATATAAGTAATGGTGGAAGGATCCGACTTTCGACATCGCACTTGATTTGCAAGGTCACCCAAAAG
Organism: Candidatus Auribacterota bacterium; assembly: GCA_041906865.1. Lineage (GTDB taxonomy): Bacteria > Auribacterota > JACPWU01 > JACPWU01 > JACPWU01 > CAZXEQ01. Next base: position 5,006 of record JAYRIK010000112.1, on the reverse strand, counting down.
GGGTAAGTCCTGACAAGCAAAGAGCTTTAACGCCTCAGAAGAACTGATGCGTGCACCATCAATAATTTTTGAAAAAATATTTTTCAAACTCATAAAAAACTTTCATTATTCAATCAATGTTGACGAGAACCCTGAAGCGAAGCAACACGGTAATATTTTAAATTCGGAAGTTTCGGAATAAGCTGTTCTCGAAAAGCCATTTCATAAAAAAGTCTTAAACCTGCCTCATGCTCTGAAGATCCATCATAGCAAATATTTTGAGTAAGATAATTCAAAACAAAATCTTCACTAAATTCAGAAACATTCTCTTGAGCAATCTGTCGTATATAATCTTGTCCTCTTTTTTTTGCTTCAATCAATTGAATCAAGTCAGCTTCATCTATATCATCACTCCTTCCTGCCCAAAAAGCATAAGTAAAAGGAAGATTTGTCAACTCTTGCCAAGCTTGCCCTAAATCAATCACCTCTCCTTTAAAGTTCAAAGATTGCTTTAAAGCCTGATCTCCTATGAGCAAAACACCATCATAAAGTTCAAGTAACTTATCAAAACCTTGAGTCGCTACTTCATATTTAAAAGAACGTTGGAAATAATTTTGTTCCAAGACCTTTAAAAGTGCAAATCCTGTTTTAGATCTTGGATCTACCGCAATCTTCTGAGTTTTTGATAAATCTTCTCGTAAAAAAAGTAAAACTGATTTTACAGCTCCCTTCGAAGAAATAACTGCATCAGGAATAATCGATAACTTCTCTATACGGGCATATTCAATGGAGGGAATCATAGCAATATCAACCTTCCCTTGCTCCAATGCTTGCGCACAAGCATTAGGAGAAGCAAAGGTCATTACAATGTCCTTATTTGCAAGACCATAAGTTAAGGGTTTTGCATTTAAAAAATCTGATGCTGCTATTTTCATCATAAATACTGGGGATAGTGGTTTGTGTATGGGGTTAAACTAAAATTCCATTAACATTTTTTGAATTTTGATAAATTGCATCTCTCTCCACAGGTTCTCGTCCTGCTTCTCGAATAAGCTTGATCAAATGATCTCTGGTCAATGCATTATCGGTTTTTGCACCTGCATCATGATAAATTTTTTCTTCAATAACCGTGCCATCAATATCATCCGCTCCATATGAAAGAGCAATCTGAGCCAAAGCAGGCGTAAGCATAATCCAATAAGCTTTAATATGATTAAAATTGTCCAACAAGATGCGTGAAATCGCTAAAGTCTTTAAATCTTCGACTCCCGTCGTCCATCCCAATTTTCCCATACGATTGTTTTCAGGATGATAGGCCAAAGGAATAAAACATCGAAACCCATTGGTTTCATCTTGAGCGTCTCGAAGATCCAATAAATGACGCACTCTGGTTTCATATTTTTCAACATGTCCATAAAGCATGGTTGCATTGGTCGGGATACCTAAACGATGAGCTGTTTTTGCAACTTCAAGCCATCGTGCCCCGGTTGCTTTCTCACCACAAATTTTTTTTCGAATTTTCTCATCAAAAACTTCAGCGCCACCCCCGGGCAAAGAATCAAGCCCTGCTTGTTTGAAATCACTTAAAACTTCATAAGCCGATTTTTTATAAATTTGAGAAAAAAAATCGATTTCGACACACGTAAATGCTTTGATGTGAAGACTGGGGTAAGATTTTTTAATAGAACTCAGCAAATCAATGTAGTACGGATAAGGAAGTTCAGGATGAAGCCCTCCCACCATATGAAGTTCCGTCAAACCCTGATTCCAAACTGCTTCAATTTTTTTAAGAATTTGCTCTTTATTAAGCGTATATGCATCTGGATCTTTTAAATCTCTTCGAAATGAGCAGAATAAACAATCCACAGCACAAACATTGGTGTAATCAATATGAAGATTAATCACAAAATAGGTTTTATTACCATTTTTCTTCTCTCGCACTAAATTTGCAAGTGCTCCAATCGTATTGACATCATGAGAATGAAACAAAGTCATCCCATCTTCAAAAGAAAGACGCTCACCTTTTTCTACTTTTGAAGCAATTTCACTTAATTCTGATTTTTGTGTTAGCAGCTCAAGCATATATCCTCATTTCAGTCCTAATTCTCTCCACATCCCATCTATTTTTGCTTTTACAGCTTTATCCATCACAATTTCATCTGGCCAATCCCGAGTAAAACCCTCTTCTTTCCATTTACGGGTTGCATCAATGCCTACTTTACTTCCTAAAGCAGGTAAACGCGCAGCATGATCTAAAACATCTACCGGCCCATGCGTAAAAAGAAAATCACGCTCTGGATCAATGTGATTTAACGCCTTCCAAGCTACTTCCTTGACATCATGAACATTCACATCTTTATCCACGATAACAACGACTTTTGCGAAACACAGTTGATTAAGTCCCCAAACAGCGCTCATCACTTTCTTAGCTTGTCCTGGATATCGCTTATCAATCGACATGATTAATAAATTATGAAATACACCTTCTGCTGGCATATTCATATCGATCAATTCTGGCAATTGCTTTTTAAGCAAAGGCAAAAAAATGCGTTCCGTTGTTTTACCCAGAAAAAAGTCTTCTTGCAAGGGCTTTCCCACAATAATGGTTGGATAAATGGGATTCTCTCTCATGGTCATAGCCGTCACATGAAAAACAGGGTATTGATCCGCCAATGAATAAAATCCTGTATGATCTCCAAAAGGTCCTTCCTGTCTTAATTCTGTAGGATCCACATAGCCTTCTAAAATAATTTGAGAATTAGCAGGCACTTCCAAATCAATCGTCTGACATTTCACCATTTCAACTGGCACATTACGAATAAACCCTGCCAACATCATTTCATCTACACCTTCGGGAAGCGGAGCCGAAGCCGAATAAATTACGGCTGGATCTGGTCCCAAAGCCACCGCCACTTCTACCCGTTTCCCAAGTGCTTTTGCCTTATGAAAATGAGCAGCGCCTCCCTTGTGAATTTGCCAATGCATTCCAATTGTTTTTTCATCAAAAATTTGAAGTCGATACATGCCGTAATTTGCAATCCCTGTTTCAGGATCCTTTGTAATTACGACAGGAAGTGTAATGTATCGACCTGCATCTTGAGGCCAACATTTTAAAGCGGGAATTTCAAAAAGCGAGAATTGGCCTTTTTTTATAATTTCCTGACAGGGACCTCGACGCACTGATTTTGGTTTTAATGCTCTCAACGTTTGAAGCATAGGAAGCATTTGAACTGTTTCCATAAAACCGGAGGGCATTTTCGGTTCCAAAAAAATATTCACACGTTCGGCTAAGGCTTCAAGACTTTCAACACCTAAAGCCATTGCCATTCGCTTTTCTGTGCCAAAGGTATTAATTAAAACAGGAATGTTTGAACCTTTGACTTTTTCAAAAAGAAGCGCAGGTCCACCCGCTTTTGTCACACGATCTGTGATCTCAGTAATTTCCAACACAGGATCCACTTCTTGAGAAATTCTCTTAAGTTCTCCCTGTTTTTCCAAAGCTTTTATAAAATCATTTAGATCATGGTATGAATACATACAAAACATCCCTTAGTCATTGTTCTTAACGAAGCTGTAAGTATGCTTGGTTAACAAGGAAAAATCAAATGTTAAGATCAAAAATCACTGAAGCTCCACGGACTCACACCCATAGGTACTGTTCCTGCGTTCATGGGTTCTTTCTCCGACTGACGTTGGAGCGCCAGTCCCGCTACGAGGTAATCCACGCAGGATTACCTCGTAGCGGGATTAATTCAGCTTGCTTTATAGCCCATCTTAACGTATAGAGTAGAAGTCTAATGCTATTTTGAGATATATTTTATCTCTTTTGAGTCTCTTAACCGTATTTTTATGAGTTATGTATGCATACAGAAATATTGAATGAGCTTGAAGGGTTTATTGAAGAACAACTTCATTTGCTAAAGTCTGTTAAAGACTCTTGGCAACCCAGTGATATTTTGCCAGACATGAGTGATGAAGACTGGCATGAAAAAGTTGAAGAATTGCGTGCAAAGACATCAGGTTTATCTGATGAACTTCTCGTCGTCCTGATTGGAAATACCGTTACAGAGGAGGCCCTGCCCTCTTATCAAACTTGGCTGAATCGGTTTGAAGGAATGAGTGATAAAACAGGGATCAGTTCTAATCCTTGGTCTCTTTGGACGAGAGCTTGGACAGCTGAAGAAAACCGTCATGGAGAACTTCTCAATAAATATTTATATCTTTCCGGACGAGTTAACATGAATGCGGTTGAAATCACCACACAGAATCTTATCAGAAATGGATTTGATGTAAGATCAGGAGACAGTTTCTATAAAGCCTTGGTTTATGCTGCATTTCAAGAAAGAGGAACAAAAATTTCTCATCGCAATGTGGGTTTATTGGCCGAAAAATGTGGGGAAACGACCTTAAGTAAAATGTGTGTTTTGATCGCGGGAGATGAGGCTAGACATGAAGAAGCCTACAAAAGATTTTTTGGAAAAATACTTGAGTTAGCTCCCTGTGCAGCTCTCTATGCTTTTGCCGATATGATGAAACAAAAAGTGATCATGCCCGCCCGCCTGATGTCCGATGAAACAGATCGAGACTTGTTTAATCAATTTTCTGTCGTTGCACAGAAAATTGGCGTTTATACCATTCACGACTATGTGGAAATCATTGACCACTTGATTAATTTTTGGGGGATTCCAACCCTTTCTACTTCTTCACCAGAAAGTGCACAAGCCCAAGAATATCTTTGTAATTTACCAGGTCGCTACACAGGGAAAATTGAAAGATTAGAAGAATCTCTGGCTAAGCAACCTAGCAAATCTTTTCGATGGATATTTGATCGTTGCGCTTAAACGATTAAACTTAAAAATCAAAGTTCAAAGAGAAAAAACTCAAATCTAAGACGTTTTAATATTTATATTTGATTTTGTTTTTCTCCATCCTTCTTTCCATTTTCTAGGATCCAAACCTAAATCTCGACCCGTCAATCCCATTAAAGCCAAATGAGCATTTTCTTGCACAGAAGAATCTGGATCTTT
>JAYRIK010000111.1:0-5878 GCA_041906865.1 Candidatus Auribacterota bacterium | reverse complement strand
TGCTAGAGAGATGAAACAAGCTCGTGTGGTTGTTAAAGCACAAATTCATGCAGGCGGTCGAGGCAAGGCTGGTGGTGTTAAAATTGTAGATCTTCCAGAAGAAGCACAAAAGGCGGCTCAAGAGATTTTAGGAAAAACCCTCATCACCCATCAAACAGGCCCTGAAGGAATTCAAGTTGAGAAAGTGCTTGTAGAAGCCAGCATCCCTATTGGTCATGAATATTATTTAGGACTCACTTTAGATCGTCAAAAAAATGCCCCGGTTTTTTTGGTTTCAACCGAAGGGGGTGTTGAAATCGAAGAAGTTGCTCAGAAAACTCCAGATAAAATTTTCAAAGTATGGATTAATCCCCTATTAGGGCTTCAAGCTTATCAAGCGAGACAATTAGCTATTTTTTTGGGATTTAAAGATAAATTACTTTCTGAAGCTACTCAAATTTTTCTTAAAATGAGCCGTCTCTTTTTTGAAAAAGATTGTTCAATGCTTGAAATCAACCCTTTTGTTCTTTCTAAAGAAAATCGATTATTTGCACTCGATGCAAAAATTACTTTTGATGACAATGGCCTATTTCGTCATTCTGAAATTAAAGCGTTAAGAGACATTTCCCAAGAAGATCCCTTAGAAGTTCAAGCGACTCAGAACAATTTAAATTATATTAGTTTAGGTGGAAACATTGGATGTATGGTGAATGGCGCAGGATTAGCCATGGCCACCATGGACATTATTAAATTTTATGGAGGTAGCCCCGCTAACTTCTTAGACGTAGGGGGTGGAGCTTCCACAGAAATGGTCACTGCAGCTTTTAAAATCTTGCTCTCCCACCCTAAGGTCAAAGGTATTTTGGTCAATATCTTTGGTGGCATCATGAAATGTGATGTCATCGCCAATGGTGTTGTTGAAGCCGCAAGAGAAATTAAAATCAGAGTTCCTTTGGTCGTTCGCCTTGAAGGCACTAATGTAGAGATGGGGAAAAAGATTTTGAAAGAATCTGGGCTAGCCATTGAAACAGCAAGCTCCATGGCTGATGCTGCTGAAAAAATTGTAAAACTTGTGAGCAAATTATAGAATCGGACATTGATTTATGAGCATATTAATTAATTCAAATACACGTGTCATCTGTCAGGGAATCACGGGTTCTGCAGGTTCTTTTCATACTCGGCAAATGATTCAATATGGAACCAAAATGGTAGGAGGTGTTACTCCCGGCAAAGGAGGAACAGACTTTGAAGGTGTTCCTATTTTCGACACAGTATCGCAAGCCGTCAAAGAAACCCAGGCCAATGCTTCTGTGATTTATGTTCCCGCTGCTTTTGCAGCCGATGCTATTTTTGAAGCTGCTGATGCAGGAATAGAATTAGTGGTATGCATCACGGAAGGCATTCCCGCCCTCGACATGGCCAAAGTCAAAACAGCTTTAAGACGAAGCAAAACAAAATTGATTGGACCCAATTGTCCAGGAATCATCACCCCTGGAGAATGTAAAATTGGGATTATGCCAGGCTATATTCATAAGCCCGGTTCTGTGGGCGTCATTTCAAGAAGCGGAACGCTTACCTATGAAGCTGTTTGGCAACTCACCTCTTTAGGGCTTGGTCAATCCACTTGTATTGGCATTGGTGGGGATCCCATTATTGGTATGAATTTTATTGATCTTCTTGAGCTTTTTCAAAATGATTCCCAAACAGAAGCTGTAGTGGTAATTGGAGAAATTGGAGGCAGTCAGGAAGAAGAAGCTGCCCAGTTTATCAAAAAATCTTTCACTAAACCTGTTGTAGGATTCATTTCAGGCATGACCGCACCATCTGGGAAAAGAATGGGTCATGCAGGCGCCATTATTTCTGGTAGTTCAGGAACAGCCAAAGCCAAAATCGAAGCCCTTAAATCTGCTGGAGTCACTGTCTGCGACAGCCCTGCCAAAATGGGCGAGACAGTGAAAAATATTTTACCTTTAAGCGTAAAAGTTTAAGAAGTCTTCTTTCTATAAACATTATAGATGACAACTCCCTAATCCCCTTTTCTTCAAATATTGCTGATGATAATCTTCAGCTTTATAAAAAGTTGTAGCGGGAGTAATTTCTGTGACAATAGGTCTTTTGAATTGTCCTGATTTTTCGAGTTCATCTTTAGATTTTTGAGCCAACGCCCTTTGTTCAGGGGTATGATAAAAAATCGCAGAGCGATATTGAGATCCAAAATCAGGGCCTTGACGATTGGAGGTCGTAGGATCATGATTTTCCCAAAACACTTCGAGTAATTTTTCGTAGGAGACTTCCGAAGGATCATAAGTGACTTGCACGGCTTCTGCATGACCTGTTTCATCTGTACAAACAGCTTTATAAGTAGGATTTGTTAAATGGCCTCCTGTATACCCCACCATGGTCTCTTTAACTCCTTTGATATTTCTAAAAGTTTCTTCGACTCCCCAAAAACAACCTGCTGCAAAAGTTGCTGTTTCTAATTTTTTTGTTTCTGCCATAATCCATCCTCCTATCAAGTTAAACGATATACACCACAGAATTCCTGTTATAAGTTTACTTTTCATGGGGAACCTTTTTAAAGAGCTAGATTCGCTGCCTTTAAAATCTTTTCAATATCTTCTTTTGAGTGAGCCAAGCTCAAAAACCAAGCCTCAAAAGCAGAAGGCGGAAGAAAAACACCCAATTGAAACATTTTTTTAAAAAAGTTATTAAACTTTTTAACATCACATTTTAAAACATCCTGATAATTGTAAATACCCCCATCCATAAAAAATAAAGTCATCAGAGATCCCATGCGATGAATACGTGCTTCTATTTTTTTATCTAAAAGAATCGATTGAAGGCCTTTTTCTAACAACTCCCCTAAATTTTTTAATTTTTGATAAATGTCTTTCTTTTTCAAAATCTTAAGTGTTTCCAGGCCTGCAGTCATAGCCACAGGATTACCAGAAAGTGTTCCTGCCTGATATACAGATCCTAAGGGAGCCAATTGATCCATCACCTCTGAACAACCTCCAACAGCCCCTACCGGAAACCCTCCACCAATAATTTTTCCAAGAATGGTTAAGTCGGGCTTTATCTTAAAAATACTCTGCGCGCCCCCATAGGCAACGCGAAAGCCAGAAATAACCTCATCAAAAACAAGCAAAGCTTTATTTTGATCACAAACTTTTCTTAAAAAACTCAAATAATCTGGTTTTGGGAATATAAGCCCCATATTGGCTGGAACAGGTTCAACCAAAATACAAGCAATTTCATTTTTAAATTTTTTAAAAACCTCTTGAACTGCTTTGAAATCGTTAAAGGGAAGAACAATGGTTGATCGAAGCACTTCTTCTGGGATTCCAGCACTTCCAGCTAAACTATATGTCGCCAGCCCTGAACCGGCCTTGGCCAACAAAAAATCTGAATGACCATGATAACAGCCTTCAAATTTAATAATTTTTGATCGCCCCGTAAAGGATCTCGCTAATCGAATTGCCGTCATGGCGGCTTCAGTCCCAGAACTGACAAAACGTATTTTTTGAATCGATGGAATTGCTTCTTGAACTAATTCTGCCAATTGAATCTCTTTTTCACATAAAGCACCATAACTTGATCCATCTTCCACGGCTTTTTTTACAGCTTTGACAACTTGCGTATGAGCATGTCCCAAAATGAGAGGTCCCCAAGACATGACCAAATCAATATAGGATTTCCCTGCAACGTCATAAATTTTTGAACCCTTCGCATGAGAAACAATAATGGGGTTCATTCCCACAGATTTAAAAGCACGAACAGGGCTATTGACTCCACCCGGCATTAACTTTTGTGCTCTTTTCCATAAAACTTCTTTTGTTGTCATTTTGAAGCCTCTATTTATTTTTCTTTTCTTCACAATTTGAATCATCTTTATTAGGCGATATAGCACATTTTTTGTCACAGCATGAATTTGATTTCTTTTTTGTCAAAAATCTTCTCACAAAAATAAAGAGGGCTATCCCCACAATCGCTAATGCAACTATTTCTGTATATTCCATAAAACAATTTCTATCCCAACTTTAATAGATGTCCAATTTGATAAACACTAAAAGATCCTAACCAGGCTAGACAAGTCATATAAACAACCATAAAAATGGGCCATCGCCATGAATTGGTTTCTTTTTTTACAACGGCAACAGTAGACATACATTGGCAGGCTAATACAAAAAAAACCATCAATGAAATAGCCATTAAAGGCGTATAAAGAGGCTTACCTGTTTCTGGAGAAATTTCTTTTTGTAATTGAGTTGCCAAATTGACATTAGAATGATTTGAATCGTTCACATTGTATACAATTGCAAGTGTGCTCACCAACACCTCTCGAGCCGCAAATGAAGCAATGAGTCCTATGCCCATTTTCCAGTCAAATCCTAAAGGACGAATCACGGGCTCAATCCACTTTCCCATTTTTCCGGCAAAACTATTTTTGATCTGTTCACTTTTTTTTGCACTTTCAATTTCTGTTATTTTTTCTTCTAAAACTGCCCCGGAATAAACCGCTGTGGCTGATTCCTTCATTTGGATGTATTTATTTTCTATATTTTCATGGTGGGGGTAACTTGCCAAAAACCATAGAATGATAGATAAATTAAAAATAATGGTTCCTGCTCTGTATAAAAAAAGTTTCCCCTTTTCCCAAAGCGTTATAAATACCGTCCTAAAATTAGGTAATCGATAAGCTGGCAGCTCCAGAACGAAAGGGGTTTGCTTCCCTTTCAACAAAGTTTTTCTAAAAATCGCTGCCACGCTCAGTCCTGCTACAATGCTTAAAACATACATTGAAAATAAAGTCAGTCCTTGAACATTAAATATCCCTAAAACTTTTTTTGAAGGAATAAAAGCGGAAATCATCAAAGTGTAAACCGGTAATCGAGCACTACAACTCATCAGAGGAGCCACCATAATCGTCGCAAGAAGAACATTTTTATCTTCAATGGTTCTTGCCGACATAATTCCAGGAACTGCGCATGCAAAAGAACTCAAAAGTGGAATAAATGACTTTCCATTAAGGCCTACACCTCTCATCACTTTATCTAAAACAAACGCTGCCCGGGCCATATAGCCAGAATCTTCAAAAATCGCGATAAAGAAAAATAAAAATATAATTTGAGGCAAAAATACAATGACACTTCCCACTCCGGCTATCACCCCATCTAGAATCAAGCTTTTGAGCTGTCCTTGCGGAAGCCATTGTCCAATCCATCCACCCGCTTGCTCTGTCAAACCACTCAAAGCATCCATGGGGACAGAAGCCCATGAAAAAATAGCCTGAAACATCAAGGCCATCACTGCAAAGAAAAAAACAAATCCCCAAACTTTATGAGTCAAGATAAAGTCAACTTTTTCAGAAAGAGACTTTGAAAGTCTTGAAGGCTTATGAAGTACTTTGTGGCAAAGATTCTGAATAAAAGAATATCTTCCTTCCGCTTCCACTGAAGAAGCATCGATTCCATTTTGAGCTAAATTTCTTCTTCCTTCGTCCACAGCCGTCTGCAAGGAACTTCCAATCTCCTTCAATAAAGAGTCTTTAACACTCCCACTCCCTAAAAGTCTTAAAGCCTCTCCACGAAAAGCATTGGATGGATGTTCAGTTTTTGAGGTCATTAAACTCTGAATTTTGAATATCTCTTTCTCAACGATGTCTTCGAATTTTAATTTAAAATGATTTATCCCCTTATCCAAATTCATCTGAAGCTGAGTCTCAATAGCTTCGATCAAACTTTGAATACCCTTATGATGATTCCCAATGGTTGGAATCACTTTTACGTTTAAAGCTTTTGAAAGCGCATCAACATTAATAGACATTGAGCTTCTCTTTACCATATCCCACATATTCAAAGCAATGATACAAGGAATCCCCAGTTCTAAAAGTTGTGTG
>JAYRIK010000110.1:0-5378 GCA_041906865.1 Candidatus Auribacterota bacterium | reverse complement strand
TGCCGTTGCTTGGCGTAATCACAGAACATTCCCGAATCCGTCCAGCTAGCCTCAATCATTTTAGCGGAAAATATCTGGGCAAGGTTGAATTGCCAGTACCTATCCTCCCCTTTGCCGAAAGATTTGCGACCCATGAGGAAATCGTTGCCAGCCACTTTGCGGATATAGGCTTCTACCGCTTCAACAGTGCCAAAATGGCTCTTGTACAAGGATTTAAGCCGTGACAGGAAGTAAATTTCATTCACTGTGAGACGATTTCCAAACTCTGAAAGGACGAGTTCATTGAACAAAAGCCATAGGGTCGTCATGGCTTTGTTGTCTTCTTCAACCTTTTTAGACCTTTTGTCTGTCTTGGGTGCGTACGCGGATGAAGATGTAGACTCTAGACTACTATCTAAACAGATATTACCAGATTCGCGCGCGCGTTCTTTATATACGCGAGGGGAAAAGTTGCGTTCTGGTGGGGCAAAAGTTGCGTTCTGGTGGATAACTTTTTCCCCAGAGTTTCCAATGGCTGGAGGGCTTTTTTCGCCCACTGGTTTTATCGTCAGTTCTCGTCCAAATTGCGAATGATAGGAAATGGAAAATTCGAAGATGTTGAGCTTCTTGAGTTCAGCAATTTGGTAGTCAATCGTTCTCCTGCTAACGTTTTTGTGTTTGGCTAGTTTGCGGATATTGGTCGTAATCGTGCGATAGCCTGTTTTTTTATGTTGGTAATCCATCCAGCACTTGAGCGTACTGTAGAGTTCTCCCACGCCTTTGGCATGGGCTAGCCCTTCCTCTCTGGCGATTTTGGTGATGACTAAGGCGTTTTTATTGATAAATGTTTTTTGTTCTTTTTCTGGCTTCGGGGTTCTGGGTTCTATCCCAAGCAGTCCCTCAAACATCTGATTGGTTCTTTTCAGATAATCATCATAGCGTTGGATGCCAAATCGTTCTTGTGCTTGTGCTAGAAGCTCCAAATGCTGAATAATCAGAGGATTAGAAAGAGTTTGAGAATTGATTTGTGCTGGATTTATGTTGTGTATGCCTAAGTTCATCAGATTCTCCTCTTTTAGAGCCTTGACAAACCAGACCAGACCTATGATAAGCTATCCACATAATTCATTTGGTTGTGATTGTGTGAAAAGGGCTTTTGGTGGTGGTCTTCGACCGTTGCCAAAGGCTTTTTTTACGCCTTATTCACTTTTTCACAAAAAACAGAATGTGCCAAACATTTTCTTTCATACGGATAATTTTGAATACTATGGGTAGCGATCAGGAAAGTATTAGATTAGCTGAAAACAAAGGATGAAAAGCTCTCTTAAAGAAGCATTGAGCCGTGATTTTCAGAGAGCTTTCCATCTTTGCTCTCTCAAGAATCCTGAGAGTTTTTCTCAAACTCAAGGCGAGAAGTTCTCAAATCATCGGCAATCACGAAGAGTTGCATGGTCATATTCCGAGCTTTGTTGAGCAGATGCCACGCTTTGTTTTGAGCATCCTCTACTTCATTCTGCTTTTCGCTGATTTCTCGGATGGACTTTTCTAATGATTTGAGTAATTGCTCGTGCTGAGCTAGATTTTTAACAGCCATGATTAAACCATTTCTTTAATTGTGGTCAGTGGCGTTAAGGAAGTTCGAAGTTCCTTAGCGTCACGCCCGATAGAAGTATCGGACTCCAAAATCATAAGCCTACTGGCTTAATGATTCAACCCGAAAAAGAAATGCTGTCCCTTAAGACTTCTTTAATCACTCATAATTAATAGCAGGAGCATCAATTTCCATTTTACCCCCCCAATACCTTAAAAAAATAAAACCCTCTCCAAAACGCTTAAAAATGGTATTAGCGTGCGTAATGTAAAAGAGTTTGATGTTTTTTCGAAAGGGGCGTATTGGATGGGGCGTGAATATCAACATGCGGATAGTTTGATGAAAAACAATCAGAGCCCTTTTTTGACAACGCCAGAGCTGATGACACTCCTTTTTTCCTGCACCTTTCTTTACATCATTTTTTCTTATTAATGTTTTTTGATCCAAATGGCATTGATTAAATTTTGTATTTCTTCTGTCTGATTTTTGATAAGTTTCTGATTGCCTTGTATGATGTATTGATCTTCTTCAATTCTTTCTACAATTTGTTTTTGAATTTCTAAATTTGGAATTGGAAATCTTATCTTCTTTAATTTATCTAATGTTAATTTCTTTCTTGTTGAACCAGTGATATATACGTTTAAATCTAATAAATTTAAGATAAAATGACAATATTTTAACGTAATCTCATCATCAAACTTTAAAATGTGAGCATGGTTATTAACCCAATATTTTCCTTTCATAATATAGGTTGTTGGTTCATTTTTTCCGTAAAAACCACCATCTTCTGCTATCAAAAGAAGAGTTTCGTTAAAAAGAAAATCATCAATATAATCGATAATTCCATTGGCTCCGCAATATGGAATTAATCCTTTCTTGTTGCTTCTTTCTGTTTCATTTAAGGGTATTCTCATTTTGTCTAAATTTTTACATATATCCTCGATATTTTTGTATTCCCATTTTTGATCGATTTTGATTTGAGGCTTCCAGTTTTGGACGACCTGTTTTGCTCCCTCGATAATTTTTCGATAGCCCTCGATTTCGTTGACTATTTCGTGTTGTACAGAGAGCGGCGGCAGGGGGATTTTGATTTTTCTGAGGGCAGGTGCGTTTAGTTGTGGTTGTACTGCCCCAGATGTTAGTTTCTTTACCTGTTCCCAATAAGGCTGAGAATCAAAGCAATATTTAAGGTATTTTGGAACAAGTTTTTTACGATCAAAGTGTAATCTTATTAAGTAAGATGCAAATATTGAAGGTTCTTGAGATTCAAAACATAATGATTTACCAACAGAGCCAATACGAGCAACAAGAATATCTCCTTGTTGGAGGATGAATTTTTCATTTTTTTTGGTTATATCAATGAATTTTTTATCATGACCTAACGAACCATCCTCTTGTATATCCGTGATTCTGATGTACCTAACGTCTCCTTTTTCTTTTGCATTGTCTGTATATCCGTATTCAAAGTTTTTACAAATTTCCTCAAGACTTACTAACGGATACTCACTCTCTTGCTTCTTCACTTCAACATACTGTTTCCCGATCCAGTTTTCATGATTGTTTCTGATTTTTTCGAAGAGGATTTTACTATACCCCCCAGCAAGCAATTCTTCCTCTGAATCCTCATCGATATTCATCCCTTTCAGAGTATCGAGATCATTGTGTCCTTTGATTTTTCTCCTGTGATTATTAAGGGTGAAGCCGTCATTTTTAACGTTGAAGTACCAGAAATGTTTTTCCTTGTCAGGACAATCAATATTTTCAAAATAGATAATATCTGTTTTAACACCTGTGTAGGGCAGGAAAACCCCTTGAGGCAATGAAACAACGAGCTTGAGGTCAGCATTATCCGTGAGGAATCTCCTGACAGGGGCGAGTTCTTGTCTGAATAAAAAGCCTTCAGGGACAATGGCCGCCATTCGTCCTCCCCTTTTAATGGCTTTAAAAAGATGAAGAATGCAAATGGCATCCCCATTATTTCGCGCTAATCCTCCTTCATACAAGCGTGTATAGGTATAATTTTTCTTGTTTTGAGAAAAGGGAATATTGGTTAGCCCTACGGAGTACCTGCCTTCCTCTTTCACTGGATTTTCCAGTGTATCCTTGACTTGTTGAATTCCGCTATGTCCATCTCCTTGCAGGATAGAGTTCATTTTAGCAATGCGGGCAGACTGTGAAGAATCCTTACCGAACAGGACATTTTTTCTTAAATGTTCAAACTGTTTTTTATCATTGGTATCAATCTGTTTTCTAATGTAGCTAAAGGATTCAGTGAGGAATCCTCCCGTTCCACAGAAGGGGTCATAGACAGTGTCATCAATTGTTGGCGATACCATATGCACCATCGCGTTAATGATATGACGCGGGGTAAAGTATTGCCCCAGATCATTTTTTGTGGCGGTGCTGTGTTTCAGAAAATATTCAAAGGCATCTCCCTTTACATCTGATTCGGCAGATGTGAGGTGCAGAACGTCCAGCGCCTCAAATATTTTATCAAAGACATGGAGCTTTTTGATTTTTGTTCCTTCGAAAATATCGCCGTATGTTTTTTGAAGTTCAAGAATCACAATCTGGTTGAGATATTGAATTTTATCATTTTCTCCTTTTAACTTATCCCAAAACTGTGCTTTTTTATGTTCTCCCATGAGCTTCAAGAATAAAAAATTAGCAAATTCCATGAAACGGGGCATTCCCGCATCGATATTATCTTCCCAGAGGTAATCATCGATTCGATTGAAGACCTGCAATAATTCTTTTCTGTCTCTGATAATTTCTGTGGGTATTGTATGGATGGCATTTGTTTTTTTATGAACAAAATCCAGTGCATTGTCATAACTGATAATCTCTTGTACTTCTTCCTCATCAATCACGAGAGGTTTACCTGTTGGCAGATGACAGGTTTTACAAAAGTATCCGTTTGCCACTATCGCAAACTTTGCCCCCAGATTTTTGGCATCTCGTACAGCTTGCTCCAGTGCTTTATCGAGATTGATGCGTGGATTTTTAGCTTCCAGGACACCAATAATTTTTCCATCCATTATTCTGCCCTCAAACAGAGTGTAATCAGGGCTTTTTCCCTCCAATTTCTTTTTATGGCGTTCTTCTAGCTCTGATGCTTCAAGAGCAACATTTTTACGAGGGTCGTCAGCATCAATGATCCATCCTTTACTTTTCAGAAGATTGTTAATTTTGTCTCTTGATGACTGTTCAGAGAGCATATTGATTTTCCCATCTTGAATCGCATAAAAATACTTTATTCAAACAATCTATAGGTTTTGACGAGAAAAAACAGGATTTTCTATGCCACTTTTTCCACCATTCCATCCCATATCCAGCACAACATTTTCATACACTACACACTAATAAATCGACCTCATCATTTCACACTTTCTCGTTCGATTTTAGGGCTTTTCTGTTGAGATAGTACTCTCGCTGATAGGCATTGATTCGCAGGCGATTCTTTTTTCTATAAATTCTTTTTCTTTCTCGGTCTTCTTCAGGATTTCTGGCTCGATAATCCCTCATGACTTCCCGATAATATCGCCTCCATTTTTCAGGATTTCTCTGGCGATATTCCCGCAGGTAGGCGTTTTTTCTCTCTTTGCGGTCTTGTTCGTCCATTCCATTTCCTTTTTTGGATTTCATCCCAGATGTTTCTCTGATGTTTTTTTCGATTTTCAAGCATCAGGACGCACGTTAGTCATTTTAGGCTATCTTTGTCCATTGAGACCAAAACAATGCTCTAGCGATCGATTATGGGCTATCCTGATGCCTTCTAGGAAGGAAGGTTTGATGGATGGACGGAATT
>JAYRIK010000109.1:0-8579 GCA_041906865.1 Candidatus Auribacterota bacterium | reverse complement strand
AGCGTCAATGATGGCGTAAAAGCTGCTCAAAAGAGTCAGATTCTACTTTTGAATAGCGATGTTGTGTGGAAATCTGGAAATATTGAAAGACTTTTTGATTTATTAAAAAAAGATGCCTCAATATTTATTGTTTCGCCAGCCATTAAATCTAAAAAAGAAGAGCAGGACTTTCATGAATCCTGGATGAATTTTTTTTGGCAAAAGGGAATTTTCTATTTCCATTATAAGAAAATCCCCTTATCGCCAGAGACTCTTGTATATGCCTCAGGAGCAGCTTGTGCTTTTCTAAAGGAAAAGTTTTTGGATTTAGGTGGGTTTGATTGCTTGTTTGCTCCGGGATATTATGAAGATATGGATTTATGCTTTAAGGCCTTTAGTCATGGAGGGAAAGTTTTTTTGGAACCCTCTGTATTTTTTGAACATCGGACTGCATCTACTTTCTCTAAAAAAATGACTTCTCGTCATCGTATGGATCTTTTAACTCGTAATTGGTGGTTGATTCATTGGTTGTGGCTTCCACCTCGACTTCTTATTCAGCATGTTTTTTGGATTCCGTATCATTTGCTATGGTATATCCGGCATGGACAGGCTTTTAAGCTCATCAGCTTTTTTAAAACAATAAAATATATTCCAAAAATTATTCGAAGGCGCCGTCAGTTCAAAATATCAGAAACATCATTTTTGGAAATGATAGGGCAAACTAAACCTCTATGAAAATATTGGTCATTGCGGGATGGACATACCCTGATGCTGAAGGGGGAAGCTTTCGTGCGGTTTATGAAAGCTCTAAAGGTTTAGCTTCACGAGGACATGATGTAACGGTTTGGACTCAGCAAATCAATTCTGCTTTGCCTATTTATGAGAGTTTAGATGGAATCCATATTGAAAGATATAAAAACTGTGAAGGAAACTCCTTCAAATTTTTCTTTTTTTCGATTTCCAGGATCTTTTTTAAGTCTCTATTACATCGAAAATCTTTTGATGTTGTTTATCTTCACCATTTAGTCTCAGCTTTTGGTTTTTCTCTCAGTCAGATTTTTGGGAAGAAGAAGCCTATGCTTTATCATTGCTATATGTTGAGATTTTTAGAATTTGAGGATGAAGAATTCTTTTCTTTTAGCAAAAAAACATGGAAGACAAAAATTCGTTCATGGATTTTGAAATGGATGGAAGGAATGATTTTCCGCCAAGCCACTCAAGTAGTTGTTTATTCACAATATGTTCATGAACTGATACAGAAATATTACCCTCAATGGGGAAATAAAGTTTTTCTCTCAAGACCCGGAGTTGATTTAATCCGTTTTTCTCCTAGAGATGTAGGTTCTTTAAAAAAATCTCATGGAGTACAACAAGAAATTTTAATTTTAACTGCGCGTCGATTAGAACCTCGCATGGGGATAGAGAACTTGATTGAAGCTTTTGGAAATGTAGTTCTGGAGTTTCCCTCGACTCACTTAATAATTGTTGGAAGAGGATCATTGGAGGCAAAATTTCGTGAGCAGATAAGAAAACTTAATTTAATTGAAAAAATATCTTTATCAGGATGGATTTCTGATCAAGCGTTGGTTGATCTTTATCGTAAAGTAGATCTTTTTGTTCTTCCTACACGTGCTTTGGAAGGGTTTGGTTTTGTAGCCCTTGAGAGTTTATCTTGTGGGACACCTGTTCTAGGAACTCCAGTAGGTGCAATCCCAGAAATTTTACAAGAATTTGATAAAGAACTTATTTTTGAAAATGAAACTTCTGATGCCATAGAAAAGAAACTAAAAGAATGGCTTCAAAAAACAGATGAATTAAAAAATATTCGTGAAAAATGTCGCTCTTATGTTGAGAAAAATTTTCGATGGGAAAATCATATTCAAGATTTAGAGACCCATATGAAAGAAATGGTTCAAATTTGAAAAGGTGATGCATTATGTGTGGAATCGCAGGAATTGTTTATTCTGATCCCCATCAAAAGGTCCAAGAAGAAATCTTATCTTCGATGACAAATGTTTTATCCCATCGGGGTCCAGATGATTCAGGTTTGTTTCTTGATCAAGAGGCAGGTTTAGGACATCGAAGATTAAGCGTGATTGATTTAGATGCGGGGCGTCAGCCGTTAAGTGATGAGACAGGACAATATTGGATTACGTTTAATGGGGAAATTTATAATTTTGAAGAAATAAAGAAAAACCTTGAATCCTCGGGGTGTCATTTTAAAACAAGAACAGATACAGAAGTTCTTGTGCAGGCTTATCGAACGAAGGGGGTTCATTGTTTAAATGATTTGAGAGGTATGTTTGCATTTGCCATTTGGGATAAATCTAAGCGTAGACTTTTTTTAGCTCGTGATCGAATCGGGAAGAAGCCGGTGTATTATTATTATAAGAATGGGGTTTTTCTTTTTGCTTCTGAACTCAAATCCTTTTTAAAATATCCTCATCTTCAGTTGCAAATAGAACCGAGTGCGGTCAAAGAGTTTCTCATTTATCAATACATTGCTTCTCCAAAAACTATTTATCGGGAAATTCTTAAATTACCACCAGCCCATTATCTTATTTTTGAAAATGGGAAAGTAAATATTCAAAAATATTGGGATATTGACTTTCATCTCAAAAGACAGGAGAACAAAGAAATTCTTTTGCTTGAAGGAATGCAAGGACTTTTAGAATCTGTTCAACTTCGTTTGAAAAGCGATGTGCCGTTAGGGATTTTTTTAAGTGGAGGATTAGACTCTAGTTCGATTGCAGCACTGGCAACGCAGGGAACGTCTCAAAAGATTAAAACATTTTCTGTGCGCTTTTCTCAAGATTCTCATGATGAAAGTTCTTATGCAAGAGAGGTCGCCAATCATTTAGGTACAGAACATCATGAGATTGAAGTTGGTCCAGATATTGTAGGCTCTTTAGAAAAATGGGCATGGCATTTTGATGAACCTTTTGGAGATGCCTCAGCTTTACCCACTTACTGGATGGCTGAGGAGGCTAAAAAATTTGTCAGTGTGATATTAAGTGGAGATGGGGGAGATGAGTGTTTTGGGGGATATCGACGATATACACAGAAGCTTTTGTGGGATCGTCTGAAAAAGATTTTATCTTGGGGTGTTAATTGGATAGATGAAAAAACTTCTTCAGAATGGCCTGCGGAACGCTCGCAAAGATTATTTTACGAATGTTTTAAGCTAATGAAGTTGCCTCAAGAAGAACAATATGATGGTTGGATGAGAATTTATCGAGATCCGTTACTTTCCAAAATATGGGGGGAATCTTTGAAAAATATGTATATTCCTGCTTTAAATAAGACGGATACTTCTTTAAGTTCTCTGGATGCTATGCTCAAAAGTGATTTTCAAAGCTATCTTTCGGATTGCCTTATGACAAAAGTAGATCGAGCCTCTATGGCGCATGGTTTGGAGGTAAGGTCTCCTTTTTTGGATTCTGTTTTTGTAGAGTTTTGTGCCCAACTTCCATCTGATTTAAAAATAAAAGATTTTAGAAAAAAACTTTTTCTCAAAAAAATGATGGGAGCAAGCTTGCCGTCTTCCATTGTCCATCGAGCTAAAAAAGGTTTTACAGTTCCACTGAATCAATGGTTTAGAGAAAAATTAAAACCATTTGCTCAAGAAATTTTACTAGATTCAAAAACATTACAGCGTGGATATATTCATCCTCAAGCGGTGAAACGGCTTTTAGAAGACCATTTTTCAGGAAAAGACAATCATGGTCATCGTATCTGGCTTTTGATTGTCCTAGAACTTTGGCATCGAACTTTTTGGGATACGCGGCCATGACTCATTCAAGGAAAATTTGTATTTTCACAACAGATTCTTCTTGGGGTGGAACAGAAAAAATGATTAAGACCTTGATTCAAGGTTTGAGTCATTCAGGATATTCTATTAGTTTAGTTACGTTGATGGGAGACGATAGCTTAATTGATCAGGCTAAACCTTTTTGTCTGGAAGTTTTAAATTTAAAAGCAAAATCTATTTTTAATTTTAAAGCTTTGATTCAATTGATACGTTTCTTAAAACAAGGCCGTTTTAAGATTCTTCATACTTTTCTTTTCCATTCCAATATTTTAGGAAGAGTGTTAGGGAAGTTTCTAGGCATCCCTGTCGTTATTTCGTCTCAACGCAGTGTGGATGATTGGCGAAAAAAATATCATGTGCTTTTAGATCGGTGGACGTCACGATATTGTGATTTAATTATTTCCAATAGTCAAGCAGGGAAAGACCGACTGGAAAAAATAGAAAAAATTGATCCTCAAAAAATAGAAGTTGTTCACAATGGTCTTGATCTTTCTGAAATTAAAAAAATGAATGAAATGAAATCTTCAAAGAAGGAAATGGGGATTGAAAATAAAAAAGTGATTGGAATGGTTGCAAATTTTAGGGGGATGAAAGGGCATGATTGCTTTATCAGTGCGGCAGAACTTCTGCTTAGAGAAAAATCAGATCTTCACTTTATACTTGTTGGAGAGGGGCGTGAAAAATCTCAATACGAAGAGCAAGTTCAAAAAATGGGGATAGCCAATCATTTTCATTTTTTAGGACGAGTTTCTTCTATTTATGAAGCCTTAAATCTTATGGATATTTTTGTGCTTCCTTCTGAATGGGAGGGATTCCCCGTCTCTATTTTGGAAGCCATGGCTTGGGGGATTCCTGTGATCGCAACAAAGGTGGGAGGTATTCCTGAAATAGTGGAGCATGAACAAACAGGACTTTTAATACCATCTAAAAATCCCATAGCTTTAAAACAAGCTCTATCAAGAGTATTGCAGGATACTCTCTTGGCTCAAAAATTAGTTCAAAACGCTCAAGTGAGAGTTAGAGAGTGCTTTACTCAAGAGAAAATGGTTCAAGAAACGGGGTCTCTTTATGACCACCTTGCTTTGAAAAAAGGAATTTCATGAAGCCAAAGCAGATTTTTGTTTTATTGTTTACGAGCATCTGGCTCATTTTTCTAGTTAAAGCCCTTTTATTGAATGAGTGGGGGATGGGCTTTGCTTTTCTTCTTTGGGGTCGGTTACAGAGTCTTTTTCAATTTTTCACTCTGGTTTTTGTTTGTGGGATGTTGGGCTTGAAAATTCTAAAATTCTTTAAGATTACAGATCATAAAAGTGTGATTCCCTATTCAATAGGGCTTGGTCTTGGTCTTCTTAGTCTTTATATTTTTGGGGTAGGCCTTTTTGGAAAACTCAATGCCGAATTTCTGATTGGCTTTCTTTTCCTAACCGTTTTATTCTGTTGGAAAGAGGGCTATGCTCTTTTTCAGAAGATAAATACATCCATAAAAGATTTTCTGTATTTCGAAAATACGGATGTATATTCAAAAATTTTATATTTTGTTCTCTTTTCTTCTCTCTTTTTATTAGCAATAGGAGCGTTTAGCCCTGTTGTTGACTATGATGCTTTGGAATATCATGTTGCTTTAGCTGATTTATATGCAAAGACAGGTTTAGTAAGCACGCTTCCTCATCATGTTTTTTCTCACTTCCCTCTGAATGTTGAAATGTTATATGCAGCTTCTTTGGTCTTAGGAAAATTAGAATTTATTAAATATTTTAATTTTTTGTTTGTGATTCTTACGGGAGTTCTGGTTTATCAATACAGTTGTGAACATTGGGGAAGAAAAACAGGACTTTTTGCCAGTGTTCTTCTTTTTTGTTCTATTCATCTTGCAGACACTGCTTGGACGGGGAAATCGGATGTAGGGCTTCTTTTTTTCTCTACTTGCGCCATGATTTTATTTTTTGAAGGAGGATGGAAGAAGTCTTTATTAAGTGGGGTTTTTGCAGGGCTTGCATTGGGCATAAAACACACGGCCGTTCTATATGTTTGGGGAGGTTTAGGCGCTGTTTGGATGTTGAATTTTTTTCTCGATAGACGGAAAAATTTGGCTTTCAAAGAAGGGTTTATTTTCATTTTTGCTTCTTCTCTTATTGTTTTGCCATGGTGGTTTAGAAGTTTTATTCAAACAGGAGATCCTATTTTCCCTTTTGGTTTTCCTCTTTTTAAAAGCTCTCTATGGACTTTGGATTTGTATCAACGTTTGAAAGCTCATTATCATGCGTTATCTATGGATTTAAGAACCCCTATTTGGAATGCTCACCTTTATATGATTGAAAAGGGGAGTTGTTTTCGGCCGATGGTGTATGTGGGTTTGCCTTTTATTTTGATGGGATTAAAAGACAAAAGAATTCGCAATCTGTTTTTTTATAGTTTGGTTGGATATGTACTTGGTTTTTTTAAAACAACGGGTGATGCTCGGTTTCTTCTTCCCGTTTTTCCCGCTTTGGCAATGGCTGTTTCTGCCTCTTTTGTTCGCGAGCAAACATCTTTATTTTTAAAAAAGATTACGGGATGTGTATTAGGTTTATTTGCCTTGTGGAATATCGGTTCTATGGCTGTATTTTTAGAAAATTCTAATATCCCTCGCTATTTTTTGGGTTTGACTTCCCTCCATGAATATCTTCTGGAAAAGCTGCCGCATTATTCGGCCATTCATTTCTTGAATCGTGTGATGAAATCAGGCGAGCACGTTCTTTTCATTGGAGAGGCAAGGACTTTTTATTTAAGGGAAGAATCACTTGCTTCCACACCGTTTGATCTGCCTGCCATTATTTCTTTTCTTGAAGGAGCTCAAGATAATAATGAAATTTTAAAACGTTTCCAAAGGAAGAACATTCAGTATATCTTAATCAACCCACGGGAAATTTTGCGTTTGGATCGATCTTTTCCTGGCTGGCGTGATAAGATTGATGCTACACGTCTGAAAAATTTTGTGGATCATTTTGCTGAACTTGCTTTTCAAGACTCTAAAACAGGAATAGAGATTTATCATTTACGAAATGAAAAAGATTAAAGTTTGTCATGTCATCACGCGCATGATTATCGGAGGAGCACAGGAGAACACCCTTTTTACAGTAGAAGGGCTTGCTGATAAAGAGGCCTATGAAGTCACTTTGGTTTCGGGCCCAGAAAGTGGCCCCGAAGGGGATTTAAAAGAAAAAATTGAAGACTCTGGCAAATTTCGATTTGTGATTGAACCTTATTTACGCCGAAGCATTCATCCTTTTTTTGATTTCTTTACCTTGTTTCGATTGAGAAGATTTTTTAAAAAAGAGAAATTTGATATTGTTCACACCCATAGTTCTAAAGCAGGTGTTTTGGGTCGAATGGCTGCTGTCTGGGCACATGTTCCCTTCGTCATTCATACCATTCATGGACTTGCTTTTCATCCATTTCAAAATCGTTTCACAAATGTTTTTTATCAGAAAATGGAGCGGTTTTGTGCTCAGTTTACGACCAAAATCATTACGGTTGCTGATGCGATGACAGCTCAAGCTGTTGAGGTCCATGTTGCTCCTGAGAGTCAATTTGTCTGTATTCGCAGTGGCATGGATCTTTCTCTTTTTTTGCGTCGGGATTATGATCGTCAAAAAATAAGACAAAAATGGGGATTAAAAGAAAATGATTTTGTGATTGGGAAAATTGCCCGTCTTTTTCATTTGAAGGGACATGAATATTTAATTCGTGCGGCCAGCAAGATTGTTAAAGAATGTCCTCATGTTAAATTTCTTTTGATCGGAGATGGGATTTTGAAAGAATCTTTACAAAATAAAATTAAAGCTCTTAATTTGCAGAATTATTTTATTTTTGCAGGATTGATTCAGCCTGAAGAAATCCCTGAAAGTATTGCTGCTATGGATGCAGTTGTTCATGTTTCTTTAAGAGAAGGTCTTGCTAAAGTTTTGCCTCAAGCCTTGGCTTCTGGAAAGCCTGTGGTTGCTTTTGACTTAGATGGAACTCGAGAAGTCATTCGTGATGGTATCAATGGTTTTTTGGTTCCTGCATGTGATACTTTGGCGTTGGGAGATAGCTTGATGAAGCTTTTGAAAGATCCCCATCTTTGTGAAACAATGTCAATGCAAGGGCCTAGAGGAGTAGACCCTTACTTTAGGAAAGAATATATGGTGGATAGGATTGATGAGTTGTATCAAAAATTATTAAAAACCAATATTAAAAATTAAGCTTTAGAGATCAAGCTATCAGGGATTTTTTAAGAAAGAGTATACGATGTTCGATGTGCAAAGCTCTGAGGGCTATTTTTAGAAAGGATTTTTTAATGTGGGCATGTATCTATCTTTATAGCATTGCTTTTTCATTTTTATTATCTCTATTGCTGGTTTATGGAGTCAGAAAATTATCTTTAAAATTTGGAATTTTAGATGACCCTGGCCCTAGGAAAATACAAACTCAATCAGTTCCTCTCCTTGGAGGTTTAGGAATTCTGTTAGCTTTTTTTTTAACTCTTTTGATCAACATGGCGTTTTTAAAGACATTGGCTAGTGTTCCATTTTGGGAAAAATTATTTCCGAGTGAACTCCTAACGTATGTTTCAAATATTTTTCGAGTTTCTCATCGACTATTAGCCATCTTTTTAGGTGGATTGATTGTGTTTGTTGTTGGACTGATTGATGATTTTAAAGATTTAGGATCATGGCCCAAACTGATGGTTCAGATTCTAGCTGCGAGTATTTTATTTTTCTCGGGAGTTCGAATCACCTTTTTTAGTTCAAATTTGATATTGAACTTT
>JAYRIK010000108.1:0-4141 GCA_041906865.1 Candidatus Auribacterota bacterium | reverse complement strand
CCTAAAAGTGCAACGGTGAATTCTCTTCCGGTTACAGCTTGTTCAATGATAGCAGGTTGATGATAGTTCTCAGTTACACGACTTACTTGGAACTCAAGTTCTTTTTTATTTTCCACCCAGGAAGCATTGTGAATCCCGATGCTGGAACCTTCCCATAAGGGTTTGACAAGGGCAGGAAAAGAATTAAATCCATTCAACTGCGAAACTCCTTGGACCACTTGAAAAGGAGGAGTAGGAATATTGTGATGAGTAAGAATTTTTTTTGTCATGGCTTTATCCAAACAAATACTTAAAGCCAGAGGATCTGAACCGGTGTAAGGAAGACCTAAAAATTCTAGCATTGCTGGGATATGTGCTTCACGATTGGGCCCGCGTTTCCCTTCGGCGATATTAAAAACAATATCAGGCCGTTCTTTCTTGAGCCTAGAAAAAGCGTCTTCATCCGCTAAAATAGGGATGACCACATGTTCGGTTGATAAGGCTTGAACAATGGCGTTGATGGTTTCAGGAGAGTCCCACTCTGCCCCTTGTTCGTCTGCCGGGTTTGCATGAGGATCTTTGAGATTGAAAGTTAACCCGACGCGCATGTGTATGAGATTAAAATCTCTTCCCCCTGTCTTGTGAGTGATTTAAATTGGTCTTAGAATATCAGAGAGAACAAACTTTTGAAAATGGAAAGTTCAGATTTGAATGCTCTTAAGAGAGACAAACAATAAATTTTTAAGCTGCTTCTTGAAGTTTTCTCCAGCTATCTTGTGAAACCATTAATTCTTTAGCAGCTTGTTCGGCAGGCAAATGTATGAGTGCGTGAACCACTTCCGGTTTTCTTTGGGCAAGTTTTATAATTAACTCGTTAGCCAATCTAGAATCCCCGGCCGAGAGATGATCTAAAACCATGATTAAAAATTCTATAGGAACATCTAAATCCACTAACTGCTCAAGGAGTTGTTGTAAGTGAGGAGAAAATTTTCTAGAAGTAAATCTATGTGTAGCTTTTGCAATGTTAAGTTCTTGAGAAGGGGTATGTGTCATAGCGTGCTCCTTCTCAGAAGATAGAATTTGTTCAGTTAAAGCCTTTAATTCTCTTTCGCTTATTGTTGATTCTATTTGGAGAAGGAGAGAAGGCGTAATTTCTACTCCGGCTGCTTTCAGCCGGTCTATGCATTCTCTTTGGGCTTGAAGGATAGGAGTGACAACAATTCTTCCTGAAAAATTATAATCATCTTCGGAGTCACCCTGAAAATATTTTCTAAACCAATATTTTACTTTATCAGAATTCGTTTTGGCGTGGATTTTTACACCAGGCCTGTAGAGGCGCCAAATGTCTACTAATTTTGAGAAAGTCTCTGACATGAGACCTTGCCCTCTAAGAGGAGACGCATTGTTTTTCCCTATAGATATCAAATTAAGTTTGATTTTTCTTTCTAGGTTATGAGTAGATTCGATCCATTCTAAAACCAATTCATGGCTGTTGAGTGTAGGAACGGTCATTAATCTTGTTTCTCTTCCTTTCAGGAGGCTTGCTTTTTCTACCACTAAACGATGCCGTATCGTGCCATTATCTTCCTGCACATGAATGATAACCGCGACCCATTCATCATCAGGGATGTATTGAAGTGCATTTTTTAAGCCAGATGCAGTTTTTCCAACATCTCCTGCTAAGCAAATTTTGTGAGGATCTTTGCCACCATTCATTTCTTTGAACTTGTTCCATAAATCATCTCCAATCCAATCTGAGACATCAAGTTTTTCAAGTTCAGGTAAATTTTCCCTTGCACGACGTAAAGCCCATGCAATTTGAAGTTCAGCTATCTTTTCGTCTAATAAGCTAGTAGTTATAAGGATGTCTTCAGAAGATTCGAGTGTTTTAACTCGCTCAAAAAATTCGGCTAAAAGGTGAAGAGGGTCTACAGTTTTAGGGATATCGAATCGAGTTATTTTACCTGTGTCATTCAATTCGATCTGAACACCATAAATTTTAAAAAATCCAATGAGCCAAGAAGTAAAATAAGGAATTTTCATTCTTTCAATAATCTCTTGAATTCTTCCTTGCCCATATTCTTCTGTCATTTCATGAATGATCAGTTGAATTAAAGCAGGGAGTCCAGCTTGGTCATAAAAATATCTTGGCATGTAAACGCGTCCATTTTGACGAAAAGCGACGACACGTTTTGTTTCAGATTTTCCATCTTTAGTTTCTGTCAGAGTGAAGAAGGGTTCATCTTTGCCTAAGCTAATGGTAACTTGGGTATGATCTTCTCCAGTAAAAGAGGTTTCGGTAATTCCATCAAAGAGAGTGATTCCTTCCAACCCGACCGATGTTTCTTCCATTACATGATAGTCTCTTAAAAAAGCTTCAGCAGATGTTTTAATCTCTTCAAATTCTTCTGGTTGTAATTCTTTCTGAGGCTCCTTCCTTAAGTGAGAAAGGATTTCGTTTGTACGGGTCTGTGTTACAGGGTGTGTTGAGTCCGCCATTTTAGTGGCAGTTGGGGTACCTGTTGCTTCAGTCTCTGGCTCCCCTCGATATCCGTTCACTCCTTCCGGTAAAACATTCTCTCCTTTTTTTGCTAAGTCGATACCACGAACTGTTGTTTCTTGAATGTCCACATAACCACGTCTACCGCCAAAACCAAACCCTTTGCTTTGCGCAATATCAGTTTTAACTATTTTGTTATTCTTAGTAATACGAATTTCATAGCCTACTTTGTGAGCGACGACTTGTAAAAAGGAGGGAGGATCATTTTCTGCGTCATAATCCCATAGAGCAGCTTGAAGGAGGAGAGGATGTTCATCTGTGGGAGGAGTTGCTGAGCCTTCTTCCCATTTGGAGTAACGTTGCTTCATTAAAAGATTTAATGAGTCTGTTGTTTCTTCTGCTGTGGCTAGGGCCTGAGTAGACTGAACACCCCCATGAACAAATAAAACTTCTTGATGGGCGTAGGCAGCTTGAATATTTCCATTTTGTATATTTTTCATTAAGTTCCGGTAAAGATTCCACCATTTCAAAAGTTCTCTATCAAGGACTTCATCAGACGTTCCTTCTCTGATGGTAGGGGGTGTTTCGGATCGAATAAACGCGGCAAAATTGTTATAACCAATTTTATTGAAGGCTTTCAGAAAATTAGAATTATATAAACTTGGAGATCGGTTAATCCAAGAGTTCCACCATTTCTTGTATTGTTCAGGATCTCCCCAAACTCCTCTTAAGAACATATCTTCATGATTGCCTAAGATCCGAATAACATTTCCACCTGTAACTCTGGCTTGTTGCTGAAGCTTTCGTAGATAAACATCTACTTCGTAGGAATGAGTCCCACGATCAATGATGTCGCCCAATTGAACCACGACTGTATTTCCACCAATCCAATCATCATTTTCATCAACTAATCCTGTGTCTCTCAAATTCTGCTGAACGGCAAATTGTTCTCCATGCACATCTCCAATGGCTACATGCCGTCTTTCAAATGGTTTTGGAAGAGTAGTAAGCACTCGATCATTTTTTCTGCCGACCCATTCTTCAGCTTTATTTTTTGCACGGGCTTTTTGAATTTTCTCAAGAAGGGTTGGAGCAACTGCTTCTTCAATAGCTTTTGGAAAACTTCCATCTTGAATGCGTGCATCAATATCTCTCAAAATAGCCACATTTGACTTGAACCAATTAAAAACACCATCTTCTTTATCCAAAAGAGCCAAAGCTTGTTCAAGAGGGTCGATTCCTTGAAAATTATGGGCATGTCTTTCAGAAAGTTTTTCAATGCGTATAAACCAAGTTGCTAGGTCAATCATTTTGAGTCTTGCAATTTCCGGTAAAAGTTCAATTTCTTGATGGGCCAGTGGGTTTTGGCGATGATACTGACCTGCTACTTTGGCAAGACCTTCTACATTGTAGGTTTGTCCATCTTTAGACTCTGGAAAAAGACCATGAAAGAAATCATAGATTCTGGCTTCTTTTCTTAAATGATCCCAATCAAAAATTCCTGCTACTTTGTTCCCTTGAAACACGACATTTCCTGGATGAATATCTCCATGAATAATCGTTTGAGGAAGTGCTTGATACGCAGCGGTAGGAAGATGAGTTTCTAATAAAGTGATTTGATTTAAAATAAAATCAACATTATCTAAAAATAGTTGTTCGCTT
>JAYRIK010000107.1:0-2300 GCA_041906865.1 Candidatus Auribacterota bacterium | reverse complement strand
TAACAGTAAACGTCAAAGTTGCTGTCATAATATGACCACTGGGGAAAGCATCGTAACGAGAGGTGTGCTGGCCATAATCACTAATTCGAGGAAAAGGCCGCCAAGCTCCTCGATCTACTGTTCTTTCACTCGGACTTTCTCTCCCTGTGGTTCTCTTTAAGGCCTGACTAAAAACAGTTGAAACGACCATCCCATGAATCAATTCAATTGCCGTATTCCAGGGACGTGAAAAGTGGGTAAAATAACCCGTAGCTAAAAAACCTGCCGCTGTCCCCATATGAATCCAACCATCACCTAAAAAATAAAGTGAGGAGCCCGTATCAGAGGGCAATCTCAATAAAGGATAAGGACCGGAACGAATAATGGTCTTGGTATTTTCCTGATTTCCAATTCCTATTTCTCGGCCATAATTTTGAATGTTATTTAAAATGACTTGATCATAGTGATAAGTAACCAATGTACTGGCTACGATTCCCCCCCATGCCAAAGCCGCTTCATGAGAAAAAGACTCTTGAAAAGTGGTCTTACTTGTTTGGGGAATTTCGGTAAAAATGGAGTAAAGATTCAACGAATCTTCTTTTTTTTCTGATATTTCTGAATTTTCTAGGGCATGAGAAGTGGGAAAGGGCATCCCAGTGAAAAGAATAAAAAAAAGAAGAAAAAAAGGAAGAAAACGATCTCTAATATCGCAACATAAAAGTACCAAAGAAGCCGAAGTAATCTGACTTTTCATAAAAGTATTTTCCCTCAAAACGCAATCCATAACGACCCCAACGGTAAGTTCCACCCAATTGAGCCGCGAGACCCATTCTTAACTCTTGTGAATCAAAAATGGTATTCCTGACTTGCAAATTAAAACGTGTATATACCGACATGAGACCCAGTCCCCAACTCAACAAGAAATTTCGTGTTTCTTTAAAGGGAAAAGGTAAAAAAACATCTGCCAAAACAAAGTAGCCCGAAGGGCTGCCACTAGTCATATTTTCTCGGTAGAATCGAGGTACGCCCATATGAAAAAGAACAGAGACATCTAAAGGAATCCCCTCCATTAGGGCTCCAGGCCCTACCAATCTCAATCCAGTCAACCACTCTTGAGAAGCAAATCTACGACCTGATAACTTTTCGGCAAAACCGGCAGTTCCATAAGTAACCCCAAAAAAACGGGCATATGAAATGGGAAGTGTCTCTTCGTTTTTCGGAGACGATAGAGAACTCAGTTTTTTGTTTTGAAATGTGATGCTGTTCGGATCTCTATTTTTAAATTCGGGCTTGACATCAACATCAGCAATATATCCCAAAACTTTTGCGCTCACTTTAACTCGATAAAAAGCACCAAAACCACCATTACCCATATATATTTTTTGGGATATCCTTATTTTTTTTCCTGAGGAGACGTAATCTAAAATGGGAGCATCAAAACTAGGTGATTTATAAATCGCTGCACCATCAGTGACAACGATACTCCACTGACCCTTAGATTTTTCTTTACTCTCCTCCTTTACATTTCCTTCCGTACCCGACTTTTCTTTTTCATTCTGTACTTTATTTTTTACCGATCGTTTTTTCATTTTACTTGGAACAGAGTTATTTCTTTTTATTCTCTGAGGAGGATTCGCAATTAGGGGCTGAGGCTTAATTTTGACGGGTTGATCTTCTTCTTCCTCCTTTTTGTTTTCTGTCTCACTTCCCTTATCATTTTCACCTTCGGATGGAGTTGGTGCAGATTCTTTTGGGGAGGCATTTTCCTGACTTGCTGGATTCAGCGAATTCACCGGAGGTTTCGCCGGACTCGACTGGTTTTCTACATGGGTGTCTTGACTTCCTTGACCCACTTGATTTCCTGGGTTTTCTTGACACAAAGATTCAAAGGAAGAGATCCCCACCACAAGTAACATTCCTAAATAAAAAGGAAATAGCCCCAGTGGATTAATCTTCAGAATGATTTTTTCTTTTTTGTTTTTAGTCTCAACCACCAAACCCTATACAAAGCTTCGAGTACTATCTTCCCCGACATTTTACTTTGTCCTTCCCTTCTTTCATCAAATACAATGGGAACTTCACAACCACGAAACCCCAAACAACTCGCTCGATACTTTAATTCTATCTGAAAAGTATACCCCTCTGAATGAACCTCTCCAATATTTACGGCACGTAATACCTGTGCCTTCCAACCATTAAATCCCCCCGTCCAGTCCCTCAGAGGATATCCCAAAATGAATCGAGAATAAAGACTCCCCCCAACGCTAATTAATTTTCGGAGCCAATTCCAATTAAGAGTGCCCCCACCTTCGATCCATCTT
>JAYRIK010000106.1:0-1589 GCA_041906865.1 Candidatus Auribacterota bacterium | reverse complement strand
CTAGAGCAAATGAAAGAGTTTAATCAGAAGAATCAAGAGCACAAGCTTTTACAAAAAAATTTCAATTTCAGTGCTGCAAAGTCCTACATGAAAACAAAAGATTTAAATCAGATCTAGAAAAAAAAGGGGAAAAAACTAAAGAAAAGCCCCCCGCACTCAACCCCGCACAGGATTTTTTCTAAGTCCCTTAAATCCTTCAGATTTTCAATTGCCCACCCCCACACAACGTATACAGAAGTATACTAAAACAAAAGTTTTTGGTGAGGGTGGGCAATTGACCAGAGACTGAGAAAAATTCCTGTACGGGCTTGAGTGCGGGGGGAACGGGGACGGGAGCGGGAACGGATACATAAACAAAAAAAAGAAAAAGTAGATTTGGAGGAATTGTCATGAGAGGATTTTCAGATAACAAGGAGGAAGAAATGGCAAAGAAGAAAGCAGCAACAAAGAAAAAAGCGACAAAAAAAACTACAAAGAAGTAGTTTAAAAAAGGCTGATTGTTTCAATTTGAAAAAGGAAATTCAAAAAACATCAGCCTTAGTTTTTACTTTGGTTCTGTAACATTAACCAGCCTGTCCTTTCTCTAGACTTGTTAACCTATCAGAAAATTGCGACAGTATTGCCTTAAGCGGAAATATCTTTCGATAGGAAATCTCTTAAAAGTGAAAACTTCAGCTTGTTTATACTATGCTTGAACGAGAGCCCAATAGGCATCTATTGGATTTTGATGAAATAAGGGTAAATAACCAGACTGATTTTTAAAAATCATATTCATGATCTCAATACCAGCAATAATAATTTTTGCGGAATTGAAATTCTTAAACCCCATCATGAGCTTGATCCGTTTTTTAATAAATCGATGGTCCTGCTCTACGATGTTGTTAAGGTATTTTACCTGACGAATTTCAAATTTCCTGTTTCCGCGACTTTCATTGATTGCTTTGAGGGCCGCAAGATTAGCTCCAGATTTATCAATATTGGCCTTTGAAGGAGCGCCATGGCTTCTGATGGCCTTTTTAAGAAAACGCCTTGCAGCCTTTAAATCCCTTTTGGCTGTGAGAAGAAAATCGACTGTATTTCCCTTTTTGTCTACTGCGCGGTATAGATATCGGTCTTCGCCTCGGACTTTAATGTAGGTCTCATCGATGCGCCACGAGCAATTCACTGGGAGCTTGTACTTTCTGAATTTAGCTTCGAGCTCAGGGCCGAATCTAACAACCCACCTTAAGATTGACATGTGAGACACTTCAACTCCACGGTCTCTCATGAGCTCCACCACTTGCCTGAGACTGACAGGAAATCTTAAATAGAAATACAGACTTCTCCATATGATTTCCATGTTAAATCTCATGCGCTTGGCAGTTTGCAAAATTTCTCCTTAAAAGTCGGATTTCCAGAATAAACAAAGAAGTATTTTACGGATAGTTTTCAATGGTCCTAGCGGACGGAATTTGGCCTAAAGATCATCAGTCAAAGAACTAGTTTTTTGGGTCTAGTCAGGTTAATGTTACAGAACCGGCAAAAGGCGGTTGATCCGCTCATTCACCTTGAATTTATGAATAATTGAAGCCACAAGTCCAAGATGCCCG
>JAYRIK010000105.1:0-1847 GCA_041906865.1 Candidatus Auribacterota bacterium | reverse complement strand
TCCACTGGCTCGAAAAGGTCTGGGTAGTCTTCTGGGTGATCAACACATTCATAGCCAAATGGAATATCTTTAGGTGAAAAGGTTTTCCTATCAAAAGCATAAGTATGCGCCATATAAATTTCCCCTTTCTTACACCACGGCGTGTCAATTTTCGCTCTGAACTTCATTTAATACCTCCCTGTCATCAACTATTGGCATTTCTATTTTTAAAAAACCTTGTGCTGTAAGACCTCCTAATCCAAAAGATTCTTTTTTACCCGTTTCCAAATTCACAAGAGTACAGGTAGGGTACAAACAATAGCTTTCTAACTTCCAAATATCTTTCCCATTTGTGGTAAAAAATTTACCATTTTTTAAATCTTCAACATTCATTTTCTTTTCCTCCTTTAAGCTTCTCCAAACACTTCCTTGTAGTTCTTTAATTGTTTAGCCAAAAAAGAAATTTGATCTTTGACGTAATTCACATCTCGATACTTTTCAAATTCGTTCATTAAACGGGAATGACGTGGAACAAAATCTCCGGCATGAGCACAATCAAAACCTAACCACCAGACATCGTCATCTTCACCACTTTCTACCTTATGACAAATACCATGTTCGTCTTCCTGACACTTATTTGTGAAAGTAATTCCACCGTGAACTTTTGGATTAACTTCATCCCAGTGTTTTCCATAGTATGGGTGCCCCTTTGAAACCCCTACATATCCACATAAAGCCCCCATATCGTTTCTCCTGATGATACATGGCAATCCCGTTTCTTCGTCAATATATTGAATCTTATCGGGCTCCGAATCCCAAGGGCCTTGACCCCAACCTCCCCTGTCAACCAAGTTATGATATTCTATATATTTCATTTTCTTTTCCTCCGTTAATTTTCAATTCCATCTAAAGTTTCCAAAGAAAATTTGTTATAACAAGGCCAACCCATTTTATTTCTTATTTGACGGATTCTTTCTCTTGAAAGATGGAAGGCTCTTGCTAATTGAGCGTCTGTTAAAACCAAAAAAGCTGGGCCATAAAAACCTATTTTTCTATACCTTTCGATCATCCTTGACTGCTCCATATTCTTTTTTTGTAAAAGAAAATTATGATCAGTTTCTAAATTATAAAAAGCTAACCATTTATGAGCAGTAAAAGGACCAATTTTATTCTCTGCCATGATTTGCGATAATGATTTATTCTCTAGTTTTTCTTTTGGAGGGATTGGTTTTGATTTTGGACTTCTTTTTATACCCATTCCTTTTTGATAAATACCATAAAAAGTAAGCCATCCTTGCGCGGTCGAATATGAAACTTTAAATTTAAAAGCTATCTGAACTGGGGTAAGTCCTTTTAAATCTTCAACTGGTGGAACTTTTATTTTTGCACTCATTTTTATTTCTCCTTTTTGTCTACGCCCTCGTTAATTAATTCTCTTCTCTTTTTAAAAAACTTGCTTATCCGAGTTCTGCCATCATGTGGGTTTTTCAACCAATTTAACGCACAAATTAAAGCCCGTTTCCCTTCCTTTGCTCCGGCTGATTTCCCATGTTCATATTTTATTGGTTTCATTTTCTTTTCCCTCGTTCAGTTTTTGATGGGATACAGGATATATACCCTCTTCATTAAGGACATCAATCATCGCCTTGCCTTGCTCTAAAGCTAGAGAAGCATTTCTTAAATCATAACCATGACATCCATGATTAGAAACCAAACCCATCAGTGCGAAAGCAGAAAATAACTCAAGCTTTGTAAGTCCTTCGGAAAAAACTTGAGTATCTAAGACTATTGAAAACGCCGGATCGTTAGGGTTTATTTTCATGAGGGCTCCTTTTGTTTCATTGAATCATTTTCAAAATAAAAAATTT
>JAYRIK010000104.1:0-2625 GCA_041906865.1 Candidatus Auribacterota bacterium | reverse complement strand
TCTAAACTTTCTAAATGCTGCTCCATTTGTTTTTTATGGGTTGAAAGCACGACTTCATGAGCTCCTAGTTTTTTTGCATCACTTATTTTATTTTGCGAAGTTGTAAAAAATACTACATTAGAACCAAATGCATGGGCAAATTTTACAGCCATATGACCTAAGCCTCCCAAGCCAACAATGCCTACTTTATGACCTTTTCCTATTTTCCAATACCGAAGAGGAGAATAAGTCGTAATCCCAGCGCAGAGCAAAGGTGCAACTGCTGCGAGATTTAATTCTTTAGGGATGCGAAGCACAAAGGATTCATCAACAACAATGGTTTGAGAATAACCTCCGTAAGTTATTCCTTTTGTATGTTTATCTTCACTGTTGTAGGTGAAAATGGGACCACTTTTGCAAAATTGTTCAGTGCCATTTTGACAGCTTGAACATTTTCTACATGAATCGACCATGCAACCAACTCCAGCAAGGTCACCCTCTTTAAAATTTTTAACTTGGCTCCCAGCTTTTATAACGCGTCCTACAATTTCATGCCCTGGTACACAAGGGTAAGTTGTGCTATGCCATTCATTACGTGCTTGGTGAATATCTGAATGACATACACCACAAAAGAGAATTTGAATTTGTATGTCTTGAGGTCCTGGATCTCTACGTTGAAAAGAAAATGGAGTTAAGGGAGTTGTCGTATTTTGACTTGCATATCCAATGGTTTGAATCATAAAGAATCCTTTAAGATTTGAGATCGGTTTATTTTTAGAGAAATGATATCAAATTAGTTGAGAATGAAATAGAGTTTGTGCTTGGTGAAGAAAGCTACTTCGAGTAAGATATTCCATAATAATTGTTAAGAGAAAATAGAAATTTTTAAGTAAAACATATTAAGAATAATGATGAGATAAAGATGAAACAAAGAAAAATCCAAAGAATTTTGGTGGCCAATCGTGGTGAAATAGCCATTCGCGTTTTTCGTGCCGCTGCAGAACTGGGTATTCGTACCGTTGCAATTTTTTCTGAAGAAGACAAGCTTTCCCTTCATCGTTATAAAGCAGATGAAGCCTATTGCATTGCAAAGGGATTGGGACCCCTGAAGGCGTATCTTTCCATTGATAAAATTGTTGAGCTTGCAAAAGAAAAAAATGTAGATGCGATTCATCCAGGATATGGGTTCTTGTCTGAAAATGAAGGATTTGCTTCTGCTTGTGAGAAAGCAGGAATTATTTTTATTGGCCCTTCTTCAGAACATATTGCAATGATGGGCAATAAAGTTGCTGCAAGAAACTTAGCCCAAAAAATGGGGCTTCCCGTTGTTCCTGGAACTGAAACACCTGTAACTCTTGAAGACGCTATTCCTCTTGCCCAAAAAATTGGTTTTCCTGTGATGTTGAAATCCGTCTTTGGGGGAGGCGGTCGGGGAATGCGAATTGCTCGAAGTGTAGAAGAGCTAAAATCATTTTATGTTGAAGCCGCAAGTGAGTCTAAAAGTGCTTTTGGTCGTCCAGAAATTTTTGT
Organism: Candidatus Auribacterota bacterium; assembly: GCA_041906865.1. Lineage (GTDB taxonomy): Bacteria > Auribacterota > JACPWU01 > JACPWU01 > JACPWU01 > CAZXEQ01. The sequence goes on along the minus strand of JAYRIK010000104.1, from coordinate 1,116 downwards.
TGAAAAGCTGGTTGAACAACCCAAACATATGGAAGTTCAGATTTTAGGGGATCAACATGGACAGGTAGTTCACTGCTTTGAAAGAGATTGTTCCATTCAACGAAGGCATCAAAAAGTCATTGAATTAGCGCCTGCCTTGACTTTGTTAAACTCTAAAGAGGGAAGAACTTTACGAGAGAAAATTTTGAATTCCGCTGTGAAACTAGCATGTGAAGCAGGATATTACAGTGCAGGAACTGTTGAATTCTTGGTTCAGCCTGAATCAGGAAAATTTTATTTCATGGAAATGAATACCCGTATTCAGGTGGAACATACCGTGACTGAAATGATTACGGGAATTGATTTGGTAAAGGCTCAAATTAAAATTGCTGAAGGTTATAAGCTTTCTGATCCGGAAATTGGCATTACCAAACAGGAAGATGTGCAATATCGCGGAGCCGCTATTCAATGTCGAATCACCACAGAAGATCCATCTGCCAATTTTGTTCCTGATTATGGGCGTTTAACGACGTATCGATCTCCTGCAGGTCATGGCGTGCGTTTGGATGCAGGCAGTGCTCACACAGGAGCCATTATTACGCCTTTTTATGATTCTCTTCTCGTCAAAGTGACCACATATGGTCGGCATTTGAGAGAAGCAGCTGAGCGAATGGATAGGGCTCTGGCAGAATTTAGAATTCGAGGGGTCAAAACCAATATTAATTTTCTTCGTGCTGTGATGAAGGAAAATGAATTTCTTGAAGGTGATTTTAGAACAAACTATTTAGAAAATCATCCTGAGCTTAGAGTTGTTTCGGAAGACAGAGATCGAGCGTCAAAACTTCTTTTTTATATTGCAAATATTATTGCCAATGGTAATTCAGCTGTTAAAAATTTTCAAAGGCCTAAACAGACTGTATTTGCTCGCATTCCAGAATATGATCATATGGCAGCTACACCTCGCGGAGCAAAACAAATTTTAGAAGAAAAAGGTCCTGAAGGACTTGTAAAGTGGATTTTAAGTCAGAAGAAGTTATTAATTACAGATACTACTTTTCGAGATGCTCATCAGTCTCTTCTGGCGACGCGTGTACGAACTTTTGACATGTTGGCTGTGGCTAAAGGAATGTGCAGACG
>JAYRIK010000103.1:0-21758 GCA_041906865.1 Candidatus Auribacterota bacterium | reverse complement strand
GGTCTTTTCCTTGACAGAGCCTGGCATTTATCAGAAAAGTCAATCCATGGGGACTTTTCTTCTTTCTGGCTTTCATCATGGTGGATGAGAGAACATCCTTCAGACGTTGTTCTTTATTACCCACAAGAAGCCCCCCATAGTCCAGATGTAAGGATCTGGACTCATATTCATGCTGGGAAGGGGGAAGAACTTCTTAATCCATGGAGGAAATGGGGAAGTAAACATGGATTTCGAGAACCAAAATTCTATCTTTATCCTCCTCTCTTTGCCATTTTGTTTATTCCTATCACCTTCCTTTCATTGGCAACGGCATTAAAGGTTTGGGGGCTTGTGAATGCATTTGCTCTTCTGATTGCGATAGGTTTAATCGTACTTTATCTAAAACCTTCTTCCTTTAGTACCGTTTTCTGGGCTCTTACTGTATCTGTTGTTTCCTTTTTTAGTTATCCTGTTCTCTGGGCATTGGAACTTGGCCAAAATTCTCTTTTGCTCTTTTTAATTTTGACTCTTTTTTTTATTTTTCTGAATCGAAAAATGGAAATACTTTCAGGAATAGCCTTGGGATTTCTTGTGATGGTTAAACTTAATCCGGTTATTTTTATACCATGGCTTTTTTGGAGACGATTTTATCGGGCCGCTTGGACAACTTGTTTAACAATCGGGATCTTAGGTCTTTGGAGTTTCCACGTAGCGGGTTTTACGAGTCTTCAAATTTATTTTGGGAAGTTATTGCCTTTGCTTGCGACCGGGACACATTTTTACGAAAATCAGTCTCTTTTAGGTTTTCTTCTGAGGATGAGTTCTAAAATTGAGTTGATAACAGCTCCTCCAGGAGTTGTAGATCCTTTCCCTAGAGGATGCTATACGATTCTTGTTTTTCTGCTGATATTGCTTCAGTGGATCAAAATCATTTTTAGAAAAGAAGTTAAAGGGGAGTCTATGCAAAATGAATTTTGCGCTCAGGTTCTTCTTTTGCTGATGATAAGTCCCGTGACCTGGTCTCATCATTTGGTGAATAGTCTTCTTGTCTTTTGTATACTCTTAAGACAGATTTTGAGTGACAAACCATTTGACAAGATATCCAGTACAGCCATGGGCATTCTCGTCCTGTCCTATCTTTTGCAGTTTTTGCCGGGTCTTCCTTTGGAATGGATTAAAACTACGAAACATCCATGGATTGTATCGTACCGTTTTTTGGGTGTGGGCCTTCTTTGGATTTACTTCTTATTCAAGAATGGAATTTACCCTGAGCTAAAGGGTCCCCAACTCCTGCTGGCAAGGCTGCACAAAATATCCAATCTTAAAGTTAGAAAAGTGTCCGGATGAAAATTCCCTTACGCCAATTGACTTTTGCGAGTCTTGATTTTGTCTTAATGGGACTCTTTATCTTGATCTCTTTTGCCTTTATGTTTAGGGGAATACATCTAAACTTTCATGGCATTGATTTGAAAATTCATCGTTTGGATAATCCCTTTCTTATAATGGTTGGCCTGGCTCTTCTTAAGCTTTTGATAGATCCTGACTGTGGAGAGCTTCGAAAGTTTTTCATGAAATTTGGAAATTTTTTGACTTGGTGCTGTCTTTTTTTAGGCGCACTTTCTGCGGGTTTATTTTTCTGGCTTTCACATGATTCCCTTAATGTTTTCTACCTTCTCCTTAAAGGAGGGATGAGTCATTCAAGATGGGAAGATGGCCTTAGACAATATTTACAGTTTTATATTGTTCTCTTTCATTTTATTTGGGTTTTCTTTTCTCGCAAACTTTCTAGAGTAGCTCCTGAGAAGTCTATGGAGATTTTTAGAAAGGATGCTCTTATTTTAGGGCTTGCTATTCTTGCTCCCATTTTCTTTTTTATATTTGTTCAGGATGATTTTGAGAAAACAGAGTTCCCCTTTTTTATGACAGTGTTCATTTTCCCTTTGATAGGTGCATTGAAGGGGGCGTTGTTGGAAGGGATTTGTCCTGAATGGAAATCAGGGCCTTCTAGATTTAAAAAGATTCTTTGGTGGTCCATTGGCTTGTATGTGGGAGCCTTTACCTTTCTTGGGATACGCAAACTTGATCTTTATTTGGGAAACGGTGATTTCCCTGTTTATCTGCAACCTCTATGGAATACGATTCATGGAAAATTCATGCAGATTAATTGGTTTTATACCTATCCGGGTCAATCAGAGGATTGGTTTGGAGAGCATCTTAATCTGATCTATTTTTTCTTATTGGCCATTTATAAATTTTTTCAAAATGCTCGCATTTTTATTTTCCTTCAAGCTTTTCTTATTGGGCTGGCAGCCTGGCCTCTCTATGAAATTGTTAAAATAAAATTTAGAGACCATGTTTTAGCCTTTTCCTTTGCGTTTGCTTATTTAGCCAGTCCCCTGATTTCTCGCGCACTTCTCTTTGACTTTCATGCGGAGGCCGCAGAACCATTTTTGATTTTTTTAACGTTTCTTTTTTTAGAGCGAGGACGTTTAGTCCCTTTGTTCATAAGTTCTATCCTTCTTCTCACATGCAAAGAAGATGCTTCCATTTATCTCATGGCTTTTGGTTTCTATGCTGGGTTTTATAAGAAGGAATGGAAGATGGGCGTGCTATGCATGGGGTTGGGGGCTTTTTGGTTATTCTTTTCTCTGGGTTTAGTGATGCCTATGTTCAATAAAGGGGCACATTATCACACATTAAAAGCTAGATATGGTTGGTTAGGAACAGATTTTAAAAGTATTTTGACTCACTTGGTAGAACATCCTATGGAAGTTTTGAGATATTTGTTTGATGAACAGTCTTTCAAAAATTTTGGATATCTTCTCATCCCGTTATCTTTTTTACCGGTGTTACATTTGAGCTCGTTCATTTTAATCTTACCCTCTACTTTGGAGCTTTTTTTAAGCACATTTAAATTCATGAAGTGTTTAAGTTTTCATTATCCATGGTTCATCTGCCCATTTTATTATTTAGGAGCAGTGGTCAGTCTTAAAAAAATAATCCAGCATTCTTTCTTTCGCTCCCAAAAGTTTTTAACAGCGCTTTCCTTTTATGTATTTTTTTCGAGCTTATTTTTTCACTATTATTTTGAGCCTCAGCCGGGTGTTTCTGGAACTTACAACTGGTATTACCTCAGTCCATCTCCATTTGGACAGTACTTTGATGTTGAATATTATCGCTTAAATGATCATGACCGTAGGGCAAAGTCCTTGATCAAGCAATGGATTCCTGCGGAGGTTTCTTTGTCTGTGAGTCATCGGTTTGGCCATGATGTTAGTAATAGGGCTATATTGAGGATGTTTCCAGAGGCCCGGGATGTTGGGTTCATATTTTTAGACATCTATTGGGATCAATTCTGTTCCGTTACAGGGGAGAAACTAAAAAAGAGGAAGGTAAGAATTTTTTCTTTTTTGTCGGGAGATAAATTTGGAGTAAAGGCTTACGACGACGGTTATTTACTCATGGAAAGGGGATTTTCACAAGATCAGAATTTGAAGGTAGCGCAAGCCTTGGTAGGCTTTTTTGAAGCAGAAGCTATGGATGGAGTTGGCGAAACAGTGGTTGACAGCCAGGCCTATAATAAAAGGGCGCGCTTTGTTGATTTGTATATTTCTCCTCAGCAAAAGATCATTAAGGGCTACTCACAATTTTTTCAGAAAGGGCCTGTCGATATAACTGTGAGGATGAAGGTTGATCAACTGTCTCAAGAGGGGGAGATAGCAAAAATAGACTTGCTTGAGATGTCTTCAAATCGGGTTGTGCTTCAGCGCTCAATTCAAGCGAAAGATTTTTCTGTGGCAAATCACTACGAAGACATCCATATTCATTATGAAAATCCTTCCTCTCAAGTTTTAGGATTTACCGTTGTTTCACATAGGTGGTGCAAACTTTGGATTGATCACATTCAATGGTCAGCATCCAACGTTTCTTGGAGTGATCTTGAAAGAAATCTTAAAAATCAGTAGGGATAAAACTTATAGTTTTTCTTAGTTTTTGAAGTCCTTGACATCATGAGGTCTTCTTATTAGCATTGCACCATCATAATCTAGAAAGGGTCCCTTTTCATTTGTGAGGAACGAAAGAAAATTTACAGCTCCCAACACAGCGGCTGAATTTGCGCGTGTCTGGCTTCAACACGTCTGTGTTCCAGATTTTGAATTCCCTTCCAATCGTGTTTCCAGCATTTATTATGACACTCCTGATTTATCCTGCTATCAAGAGAAGGCCAATGGAGATTATTTAAAAACGAAGGTGAGACTTCGTTGGTATGAGCCTTCTTTAAAGAATGAAACAGGACAGATTCCAGCCTTTTTAGAAATTAAGACCAAGGAGGGGATTCGAGGGGGTAAATTCAGGAAAAAACTTTTTTTCCCTGAGCATTGGCTGGATCAAGTTTCTATGGAAGACACTGCTTTAACAGAAGTGATTTATGAAAATGCCTATGAGTTGGGGGTGGGCCTTCCAGCTAGATTATTTGCGGTTCTTACGGTCTCTTATCAGCGAGAAAGATTTATTTGCCCTTATTCAGGTGCTCGCGTCAGTTTGGATACCTCTATTCGATCAGGACAGCCCAATAGGGAAATATTACCTTATGATGCTTTCCCTGAACTTGAAATGATCGTTCTAGAGATTAAAGAAGAAAAAATTACAGACGTCCCATGGTTAGATCGCTTATATGAAATAGGTTTCAGATTTGAGAGCTTTTCTAAATATGGGATGTGTCTTTCAAGATTTGTGCATGGAGTTTAAAATCAGAGGTATGTGGTGAAACGTCTTTGCATTCTTATCCTTGTCATTATTTTGGGAACTGTTTCCTTTTATGAAGCAGGGGTTCTTTTTTTGAAAATTTTAGACCATCAGACATTGCATGCTCAGTGGAAAATTCAAAAGTTTTATGAAAAAGGAGGAGTGATTGGATATTGGCCTTTTGACCAATCCATCATTGTTAATGAGGCTAATCGTAAAAAATCTCTTAATTTAGGAACGATGTTAGTTGATGGACGATATGGAAAAGCACGATGGTTTTATGGAAGACCCGATAATACCGTTATTACAGATATTGATTTTTTAAGTTTCAAATCAGAATACAGTATTTCTTTCTGGATCAAGTTTTCTAAAACAAAAGAAAAACAAACCATTCTTTGTAATCACAGAGGAGGTATTAATTTTATTTGGCTAGAAAACGACAATTTCTACTTCATGATGTTGTCAGCAGATCGCCAAGATAAAGTGCTTTCTTATCCTTTCAAGAAATATGATCGATTTGTTCATATTGTTTGTACTGTGTCCGCGCAAAGAAAAGAAGCTGCACTTTATGAAGATGGAGTTTTAAAACAAAAAATCAATATAGAATCTGTTTATCATCGTCCTGAACATGTTGTTTTGGGGCAGAGAAAGAATGGATATTTCTTGAATTACGTATTAGACGAATTAATGATTAGAAACTATGCAATGGGAGAGGCTGAAATAAGAGAAGAGAGTCAAACAAAGGTAGCATATCCGTACAGGAAAAGACCTGTTCTTGAAATAGTGAAAAAAGTGTTAGAGGGAACAAGGGATATATTACAGGAAACAATTAAAAGTTTGGATTTACTGAACCCCTTTTATTATCGTGGGAAAATACTGAAAGCAGACCTTCCTCAATTCCACTTATATTTAAGCAAGAAAGACATAAAGGCTTTTAACAAATATGAGTATCTAAGTATGGAGCACGGAATTGTTCCAAAGAAAGTATCCAAAAAAAGAAAAATTAAAATGGGAATAGGGGATAAATTAGAAGATGCCCAAATGGAATTGTGTGGAGATGCAGATCGATTAAGTCCTTATGGGAAAAAGACCTTTAGCATAGAATTAGAAGGACAAACTCAATATAAAAGTATGAAGAAAATAATATTTGTCCCCCCAGCGGAAGATGGACTTCTAAGACCACTTTTGAAAAAAGCTTTAGAAAGAAAATATCATTATCCCTCCTCAGGAGGATTGGGAGTGTTATGGATCAATGAAGAATATCAGGGGATCTATTATTTTGAAAATGCGGGGCTCTTTTCTTACGAAGGACAAATGCATGAAGCATGGGGGATAGATACATTTTTAAACAAACTCCCTATAACGAAAAGCGACATATTGAAAGAATATGACGAACTAAAGAAAATGTATGCTCCTTTATTAAGGGCGGATGAAACGAATGATGTGGGGAGTCGAGAGATATTCTATCGCATTAACCAAGATAGAAAAATATTAGAGGCAATGAATTTGGAAGAATATGACAAAGAAGACAAGTCCATCTTAGAGAAAGTGGCAGGATATTTTACAGAGTTGATGACATTAAAAGATAATCCTGGAAGGGAATGTGTATTAGGGAACTTAGACTTTTCGATGAAAGAGATAGAAGGAGTAAAGTTGAGATGGGAATCGAAGAGGCCAGAATTAATAGATGATAGGGGTAAAGTCAACAGAGTAAAGGCAGAAGAGCCGGCAGAAGTAGAAGTGAATGTGCTATTTTCGAAGGGAGAATCTCAAGTACAGAAAACGCTTCATTTTACTGTGATGCCGCTCCATTTAAAAATGCCAATACTTCACCTTTCTTACAGTGGACAAAAATTGTCTCCCTGTGATTATATTCCTTGTGTCTTCAAAATGATCGAGCCACATAAAGAAAATGTCCCTGAAGTATATTCTGCAAAAGCTAAATTGCATGGAAATACAGCTCTGAGCTATCCTAAAAAATCTTATAAAATCTGTATGGAGCATCCTTGTGATCTTTTAGGGGTGCATGCGTCCAAATGGGTTTTAATAGGAAGTTATATCGACCTTTCTTTTATGAGAAATCAAATGGCGTATGATCTTTTCAGAGGTTTTTCTAAACCTGACAGTTCTCACTATGCTCCTCAGCACTCTTTGATAGAGCTTTTTATTGATCATGAATTTCAAGGAATCTACGAATTTGAAAATGATGTAGAAGCGGATTCGCTACAATTTCAACCGTATCATGAAGGAGATGCTAAGCACAGTGTTATTTATAAAGCAAAAAATAGAACTGCGAGTTTCTCACATTTGTCCAAAGGAGCTTATGTACAAAAGGAACCTCGTTTAAAATTTGGGGAGTATTGGACCCCTTATGAGGAACTGATTCTTTTTTTGGGGACTTCTTCTGGCGAGGAGTTCAAAAGGAAAATTCATCAAGTAATAGATATAAGTAATGTAATGGATTTTCAGATTTTTCTTAATTTTGTGAATCAAATGGATGGCCCTAATCATAACCTTTTTATTGCGAGAAATAATGGGCCTGAAGACAGATTCTTTATTATCCCATGGGATTATGATAAAAGTTTTGGACGGGAAGAGAATCGTGTGATTAACAATGATTTATTTAGTCGATTGATGAAGGAGCTCCCAGGTTACAATCAAAATTTGTATGCTCGTTGGCAGGAGTTAAGAAAAAATATTCTTTCTGAAGATGCGCTGATGAAAAGAATGGATGAAATCGACGAGAAAGTTCAGTATCGTGTCAAAAGAAACTTTGAATTATGGCCGCTTTCTCCAGGGCAAACGAGGGATGATTTTGTGAATGAGATGAGAGAGTGGGTTAAGAAAAGACTTATTTTTTTAGACCAGTATTTTTCACAAATTGCACAATCTCAAGTCCAGTAAAATTTATCAAAAATAAAGGAAATGAAAGCATGCATAATTTATTTAAAACATTGGAATTAAGTCGAGAAGTTGCAAATAAAATAGATCCTAGCAGTCTCATTGTCGCCTTGTTAGTGTCATTGGTATCCGCTTTGGTTGCGAGTCTTCTTTATACGTATTTTTATGAGAATAGAGGAACTGGTAGTCAAGTACATCGCGGATTTCCATTGATAGGAATATCGATTACAACTCTTTTTTTAGGAGTTCAGATGTCCTTGCCTTTGTCGCTAGGTTTATTGGGATCCTTGTCTATTGTCAGATTTAGAACTCCTATTCGAGAACCAGAAGAGATTGGATTTATCATGTTTTTGATTGCCTCTTCGATTTCTTGTGCAACTTTTAATTTTCAATTGCTTCTAGCTCTTCATTTGATTGCAATAGTGACCCTGTTTACTTTGCGGGGAAAACGATTTCTCAAACATCGCGGTAGAGACGGCATACTGATATTGACGATGGCTGAAGAAAAAGCAAAAGAAAAATTAAAGGAAGTGAGTGAGTATTTGAAGCAACATGCATCTCGAAATGTTTTAGAGAGTTCATCGAGCAGAGATGGAATCATGTCGATTCATTTTTCATTTTGTGGATTGAAAAAATCAATAGAAGAAGTTCAATCTCAAATAAAGACACTATCCGATGGGCAGTCCATTCATATCTTCTTTAATCGCCCTGGAGGAATTCGTTAGAGAGAAACATGTGTTGCGGTAAAAATTCTCCTAAAATTTATGGAATCTCCTAAGAAATTTCCCATCTTTTTATCATACGAGGAACGTTTAATCATAGGTGAATCCCTTATAAAAAAATCAGGCTTCTCTTTAGACTCTATTAGTTGAATTGCCTAAATCAAGATGGTAACCTCTAAAGATTAATGCTGCATCACACTGATTTAATAAGGAGTAGGAAAAGATGGAAGCGCTTTTGGGGGAGAAACAAGCAAAGCCTGAACAAATTAAAGAAATACAAAAAAGAGTCGTAGGTATGTATTCTAAGCATCCATGGCCAAGCACTCGGGAAGCAGACGAGGAGATGGGATGGCGCTTGAGAATGTTGGGTATTAAAAAAGAAGATTTTCAGGGAAAAAGAGTTTTAGAATTAGGTTGTGGGACAGGAGAATATGCCCTTTGGTATGCTGCAAATGGGGCCAAAGAGGTGATTGGGGTAGATCTTTCTGAGGGGTCATTAGCTCTGGCCAATCAAAAGAAAGAAGCTTCGGGTTTAAAAAATATTCAATTTATTAAAAAAGATATTTTGGAATTGGATTTTCCAGATAATTCCTTTGATTATGCCTACTCAGTTGGCGTTCTTCATCATACAGGAAATCCATCTAAGGGATTTCAGCATCTTTGCCGTGTTACAAAGCCTGATGGGATTGTTGTCGTAAGTTTGTATAATACCTATAGTCGAATTCGTCTTAGAATGAAGCAGACGATTTGTAAGTGGTTAGGGGGAAGCAATATTGAGAGAAGGGCAAAAATTGGAAGAATTCTTTTCCCTCTCACCATGTATTCCCTTAACAAGAGATATCACGAAAACAATTATGACGCAATCAGCTATGATATTTTTGGTTTTCCCCATGAAAGCTTGCATACGGGCGGAGAAGTTTTAAAATGGTTTGATCAAAACCATATTGAGTATATGGGATCTTTTGCTCCTTTGCGTTTATCTGATTATTTCTATGCTTTTTCTTTGCCAGAATATCATAACTTCAAAAATACTTTTTCAGGGTTTCCTATCTTCCGTTGGACGTCAGCTCTGATGAATAAGATTTCATCACATGTTGTTAAGCAGGATACAAATGGAGTTCGGCATACCTTCAAACGTCCTAATGGATTTTCCAGAGTAATGTCTCAGATGATATGGTTTTTGTTTGGGACAAGATTTAATTGTTTTACAATGGCAGGGCGGAAAACCATTTATAAGTCGTTGGCGATTATACAAACCTTTCTTTTGTATAATTTGTTTTCATTGGATGATTCTATTTTGACATCGATGATCTCGTTCTAGTCTTTCTTCCTGTCAAAGCTTGATTCCCATAAGGGCAATTGCTATTATAGCGCCCATGTGTGGAATCGCAGGTTTTAACTGGAAAGATCAAGCTCTGGCTCAAGCCATGGGCCATGAAATTGCTCATCGAGGTCCCGATCAGCAGGGTGTCTATATCGATGATGAGATTTCTCTTGCCCATCAGCGTCTCAGTATTCTGGATTTAAGTGAACATGGGCGCCAGCCTATGTTCAATGCCTCTTGTATCAAATGTGCACGTCCTCTTTGGGTGGTTTTTAACGGAGAAATCTATAATTTTAAAGAAGTTCGCCGTGCTTTAGAGGCCAAAGGACATGTTTTTATAAGCTCATGTGATACGGAAGTAATTCTTCATGCTTATGCAGAATATGGGAAAGATTGTATACACCATTTCAATGGCATGTTTGCAATTGCTCTTTGGGATATTCAGAATAAAGAACTCTTTATTGTTCGCGATCGTTTAGGGGTAAAGCCTCTTTACTATTATCTCAAAGATGGAAAATTTATTTTTGCTTCTGAGATCAAAGCCATTCTTAAAGAGCCTTCCATTTCTCGAGAAGTTAATCCAAAAGCCATTTATGATTATTTAGGATATGAATTTGTCCCCGCAACCCAAACGATGTTCCGAGATATTCATAAACTTCCTCCCAGTCATTATCTGATTTTCAAAAATAAACAGATTCAAATAGAGCAGTATTGGGATGTTCAATTTAATCCTGAAAAGGAGCTCTCCCAAAAAGATGAAAAACAAATTCAAAATGAAATCATAGAAAGATTGAGTGAGTCTGTAAGAAAAAGACTGATCAGTGATGTTCCATTGGGGGTTTTTTTATCAGGAGGTTTGGATTCAAGTTCTGTTGTGGCTTTGATGACGCGTCACATGAAAGAACCTGTTAAGACTTTCTCTCTGGGGTACGAAGATCCTTCCTTTAGTGAATTAGATTATGCGCGTCAGATTGCAAAGCAATTTAAAACAGAACATACGGAAATTATTATTGAACCTTTGAGCGTGCCTCTTTTTGAAAAAGCGGTTTGGCATTTGGACGAACCGATGACAGATCTTTCTACCATTCCCTTTATGCTGATTTGTAAAAAAGCTAAGGAAAAAGTGACAGTTTGTTTAAGTGGGGAAGGGGGCGATGAGGTGTTTGTTGGATATGATCGGTTTAAGGCCAGTAAATTTGATCAAATGTTTCAAAATATTCCTGCTCCGATTAGACAATATATTTTGAATCCTTTAATTCAAAAACTACCCGATCAATCCCAGAAAAAAGGACTTTTTAATGTAATACGACGTTTCATGGATGGATCTAATTTATCTAAATCAGGCCATCATATGAGATGGCAATATTTTTTAAATCCAACTAAGAATCATCTTTTATTTTCAGACCAGGTTTTAAATCAGGTGAATCCAAATCCCTTTGGGTTGATTGAAAAAGTACTTCAAAATTGTTCATCTAAGAATCGATTGGACCAAGAGATTTACATCGATTTAAGATTTACCATGCCTGATAGCGTTTTGATGAAAGTGGACAAAATGAGCATGGCGACTGCTTTAGAGGTCCGGGTCCCCTTTTTGGATTATGAGTTTATAGAATTTTGCGCGACGATTCCAAGTTCATTGAAGCTCAAAGGATTCAGGACCAAAGCCATCTTTAGAGATTCTTTAAGTGGAATTCTTCCTCCCAATATTTGTGAGCGCGGGAAGCAAGGATATAGTTTCCCAATTAAGAACTGGCTCAGGCAAGAACTAAAAAGCTATATGATTGAATTATTAAATGAATCTCCCCTGGTTCGCCAATTCCTTAAACAAGATTATATCAGTCTATTAATTGAACAACATTTGGCCAGAACCCATAATCATAATCATATTCTTTGGGCTTTAATGAATCTTGCTTTGTGGCATAAGATTTTTATTCTGAAGCAATGGCATTAAGTCAATTTAGAGTATTCCATCGTATATAGAAGTTTAGATAAACTACGACTTTTTCATTTTGCCGTACCTTACAAGATAGGTTTTTTTATGAAAATTCAAAAGGCTTTAGGAAAAGAAGGCTCTGGATTTAGTAAATATAAGGAACTTGTGATTGGAAGCACAAGTCTTTGGTTTTTGATTAAATTTGAACTGATTATTTTGTTTTTTGGATCTATTCCAGGTGCGTTAGGAATTCTTTTAAGAAAATGGACTTATCCTTTAATATTAGGAAAGGTCGGTAAGGGTGTTATTTTTGGACATCATATTACTTTTCGTCATCCCCAAAAAATTAAAATTGGGGATGGAACATTGATTGATGACTTTTGTCTTTTAGACGCAAAAGGTAGTCATAATCGTGGCGTTGAAATAGGTCAGGGGGTGTATGTAGGTCGGCATTCTCTTATTTATTGTAAGGGAGGAGATTTATTTTTAGAAGATCGTGTGAATGTGGGACATCGTTCTCTTATTTTTTCATCCAATGAGCTAAGAATAGGCTCTGGGACAATGTTAGCAGCCGATTGTTATCTCATGAGTGGTGGAAATTATGATTATGGATCTGATGTAAAATTTGCAGATCAGAGTGGAACTATTTCAAAAGGACCTCTTTTAATTGGACGTAATTGTTGGCTGGGGGCCAAAGTTGTTGTTTTAGATGGGGCGTCAATTGGAGAGGGGACTGTTGTTGGAGCTGGAGCTGTTGTGACGGAGCCACTTCCTTTAAAAGTTGTTGCTGTAGGAGTCCCCGCAAAGATTTTAAAAAAAATTTAGAAAATCGATTCAGAGGGTTTTTAAGCTAAAAGGAGCACTAAGATGAAAATAGGAATTATTGGGGCTGGACAAATTGCAAGAATTCATGGCCCCGCGATTTTAAAACAGCCTGGCGTTCAAATTGTCGGTATTGCAGATCGAGATCTTGCGCGTGCAAAGTCTTTGGCCCATGAACTCAATGTTCAAAATATTTATCAAGATGCTGAGCGTATGATTGAAGAGCAAAAGCCAGAGGTTGTTCATATTCTTGTTCCCCCTCAATTGCATGCAGACGTGAGTATCATGGCGATGAGTAAAGGTTGTCATGTCTTGATTGAAAAACCCATGGCCTTGTCCGTTGCAGATGCCCAGAAGATGATGGATGCTGCAAAGCATCATGGCGTTTTGATGTGTGTCAGCCACAACATGGTGTATGAAGAAACGGTGCAACGAGCCCGAAAGTTAGTCACAAATGGTGTGATTGGAGATGTCGTTTCTGTAGAGGCTTGTCATGTTCAAAACGCTAGGCGAGATCAGGCTTTACTTGAAGAGGGTGCAGAATATTTTTATTGGTCTTATCGTTTGAATGGGGGGCCACTTCAGGACTGGATTCCTCACATGGCTTCTCTCATTTTTGAATTTGTTCCTGAAATTCGTATGGTTCAGTCGCTTTCTTTTAATCGAGGGGTTCTTCCCAAAGGATGGGACGATGAATTAAGAGTTTTAGTAGGATCTGATCGTGTGACTGGATTTATCAGTATTTCACTAAGTGAGCGTCCAGATCTGATCACACTTCAGATTAAAGGTACGAAAGGGATGATCCATATCAATTTGTTTAACGGTGTGATGACTATTCAGAAAAAGTCTAATCTTCCTCGAGCGGCGGTGCGTGGACTTTCTGGATTTCAGTCTTCTTGGCAGCTTTTTAAAGGATCTGTTCAGAATATTTTTAAATTTCTGACAGGTAAAGTTGATAAAACAAGCGGTATTAGTTCTATTGTGGCTGCTTTTTATAAGGCGATTGAAAAGAAAACAGAACTTCCCATTTCTGTAGAGAAAAGTCTGCATGTTGTTGAGTTGATGAATAAATTATGGCCAAATCCTCGTGTCATTGAACAGAAGAAGGAATCTTCAATGTCTTTTGCTTCTTCTGAAGCTCCAATGGCTCTGGTTACAGGGGCCAGTGGTTTTGTAGGAATTCATTTGATTAAGAAGCTTATTTCAGAAAATATTCGTGTCCGAGCCCTTGTTCGAGGAAATAGTGTTCATCTTGGACGCTTGAGAAGTTTAAATGTTGAAATTGTTCAGGGAGATCTTTCTGATCCTGAAGTTGTAGACCATGCTGTTCGTGGGGTGAGGATGATTTATCATGCGGGCGCTCCTATGAATAACAGTTGGTATGATCATGAACAGACAACACTTGTGGGAACGCAGAATATTATTAAATCAGCCTTGGCTCATGGAGTCCAAAGAGTTATTTATTTAAGTACGTTAGCTGTTTATGAGTTGAATACCCTTAAGAGTGGTACCATGGTTAAAGAAGATTCTATATATCAAAAAGATCCTAAAAAAATGGGACCTTATGCGTATACGAAGATTGAAGCAGAAAAAATGCTTTTGAAAGCTTATCAGGAAAAGGGATTAAAAATAACTATTGTCCGCCCGGGTATTATTATTGGGCCCATGGGAAAGGTCTTTTTCCCTCATCTTGGATTTAAAAATGCGGATGTTCTTTTTCTTGTCATCAGAAATGGGAAAAATAAACTCCCACTTACATACATAGAAAATACGGTGGATGCTATTTATCAGGCTTCTATTGAAGAAAAAGCAATTGGACAAATCTATAATATTATTGATGATGGAGAAATGACAGTCAGAAATTATCTTGAACGTTTTGTTAAATTCACAGGGATTCCATCAAAGATTGTTCGGTTTCCTTATTTTATTCCTTATCTTTTATTTGGTGCTTTGGAGATGGCCAATGCTTTGAAAATTTTGAAAGTCAAATCGTCCAGGGCTCAACTAAAGTGGAAGCACAAGAATGTTACTTTTGATAATACCAAGGTTAAGAATGAAATAAATTGGAAACAACGTGTCTCTATGGAAGAAGGATTAGAAAAAACTTTCAAATGGTATATTGAACACTGTGCACAATGAGGTGTTATTCGTTTAAATGGATATCTTAGAAACATATTTGAATAGAAAAGATGTTCCTTTGGCTGTTCGAGGAGCAATTCGAAGAGAATTCTCTACGCGTAAGAAAGTTGAAGATGCCCTTCGAAAACATATTCAAATGATTGATTTTGCGGATGATACGATTATGATTCGCAATCTCAAAGATCGAATTATTTATTGGAATCAGGGGGCTGTTCGGCTTTATGGATGGGCGAAAGATGAAGCTCTTGGAAAACGTGTGCACACTTTTCTGAAAACAATTTTTCCAGAACCTCTGAAAAAGGCACTTAAGACGTGTCTGAGAACAGGTTATTGGGAAGGAGAACTTCTTCATAAAAAGAAAGATGGATCAAAAGTGATTGTTGCAAGTCGCTGGACTCTGCAACGGGATGAAAAGGGAAGACCTATTGCTTTTCTTGAGATCAATAATGATATTACGAAGCTAAAAGAAGCAGAGGAGGAGTTGAAAAAAGCTCATGATGAACTTGAAAAACGTGTTGAGGAACGCACTTTTGAATTGAAGACCGCGAATAAAGAATTGGAAAAAGTGATTAAAGAGCGCAAACGTCTAGAAAAAGAAATATTAGAAATCAGTGGAATGGAGCAGAGACGGATTGGGCAGGATTTGCATGATGGAATATCTCAGGAATTGACAGGGATCGCTTTTTTAGGAAAGGTGCTAGAACAAAAATTGTCTCTTAAATCTATTCCTGAAGTAGCTCAAGTGAAAAAAATTGTCGAGCTTGTCAATCAAACGATCATGGGCACAAAAGGTTTAGCCCGAGGCCTTTATCCTGTAGAGTTGGAATCCAATGGATTGATGTCTGCACTTCAAGAGTTATCTTCCAATACTGAAAAAATTTTTGATGTTTTTTGCCATTTCTATTGTGATCGGCCGATTTTGATTCATGATCATGTGATGGCAACACATTTGTATCGTATTGCTCAAGAGGCTGTCAATAATGCGGTAAAGCATAGTGAAACAAAGCATATTTATATTCGTTTAATTCGTCAGAGGGATAAAATAGCACTGGAGATTAAAGATGAAGGAATTGGGATTCCAAAAAGAATAAAAAAAAATAAAGGAATGGGGCTTCGTATTATGAAGTATCGCGCGGAGATGATTAATGCTTCTTTAGAAGTGGTGCGGGATAAAGAAATGGGAACCATTGTGAGATGCAGTTTTTTAGATTCTCTTGGAATAAGGAAGAATAAAGAATGAAAATGATTAAACAGAATAAAGAAGATAAGTCTAAAAGTGGTTTGATTGCTAAAGTTTTAATTGTGGATGATCATCCTATTTTAAGAGAGGGTATTTCCCAACTTATCAATCAAGAGAAAGATCTCACAGTTTGTGGAAGTGTAGAGGATGCTTATCAGGGCTTGGAGGCTATTGAAAAACTGAAGCCTGCTGTGGTCATTGTGGATATTTCCCTAAAAGGAATGAACGGGATTGAGCTTATTAAAAATATCAAAACGCGATATTTAAATTTACCTATTCTTGTGCTTTCCATGCATGATGAATCACTGTACGCAGAACGTGTATTACGAGCTGGAGCCAGAGGCTATATTATGAAACAAGAAGCCACTGGGAAAGTTTTAATAGCCATTCGCAAAGTTTTAAACGGGGAAATTTATGTCAGCGAGAAGATCGCGGCAAGAATGCTTGAAAAATGTGTAGATGGCGGTTCCGAAAAAGGAATTTCTCCTATGGATCTTTTAAGTGATAGAGAGTTAGAAGTGTTTCAACTCATTGGTAAAGGTTGTGGAACGCGCCAAGTGGCAAAAGAGTTGCATTTGAGCATAAAAACAGTTGAAACCTATCGAGAGCACATTAAACAAAAAATGAAGTTAGAAAATGCTACTGAGCTAGTACGTCATGCTGTTCAATGGGTAGAGATTGGCAACTAAAATTTCATAGAACCTCTCGCTTGTGTAATTACTTCCCCATTTTTTCTCTCTGGAAATTTAATCAATTCTTTGGCATAGGGTAATCCCCTATTGTAGATCAAGGTTTCCCCCCTGATTGAATTGCCCTCTTCAGAGTGCTAGTTTACCCTTGTCTTTATTTAAAGATTTATTTCTCTTCTCCTTCAGTGGAAGATTGTTAATTTTAAAAAATCGACTAATGATTATAGGTTGGGGTAATGAAGATTTTAGTGATGCTTCGAAGCTTTAAAGAATTAGGGGGGATAAAGGTCTATGCCGTAAACTTGTTAGAAAACCTATTAAGGTTAGACCAGAAAAATCAATATATCCTGTGCTACAATGATCCTTCCCTTTTAGGCGGTTATTCAAAGTATTCTAATGTGAAAGAAGTTGTTTTAAAAATGCCAACTCGGTTTTTATGGGATCAAGTTGCTGTTCCGTGGTTTGCTCAAAAAGAAAAAATAGATATTATTTTTAATCCTAAACTCTCTATCCCTCTATTAACGAAAGCCAAAACAGTTTTCCCTTTGCACGGTTTAGAACAGTTTGCTGTTTCGGAAGTTTTTCCAATTTTAGATCGATTTTATTTTAGATTGATGATGCCTCTTTTCTGTCGTAAAGCTTCGGCAGTGATATGTATGACTCAAATGGGTGTAAATGAGGCAAAGAAGTATTTAAAATTAGATTTTAAAAACATATACCCGATTCATGAATCTCAGAATAGCCGGTTTAAAGTTTTGGAAAAGAAGGGATTAGAGATGATTCGTAAGGAGTATCATCTTCCTGAAAAGTATTTGCTTTTTGTTGGAGGAATTAATCCTTTAAAAAATTTTAGTAATATCCTTCGTGCTTATCATTTGTTGCGCGACAGAATACCTCACAAACTTGTTATTGTAGGTTTTAAGCGATGGAAATTTGAGGGGGATTTAGCATTGGTAAAGCAACTGGGGTTAGAAAAAGATGTTGTTTTTACGGGTTTTGTTCCAGACAAGGATTTACCGGCCATTTACAATTTAGCAGATGTTTTTGTTTTCCCCTCTCTTTATGAGGGATTTGGAATTCCTATTTTGGAAGCGATGGCTTCGGGTTGTCCAGTTGTAACGACTAAGACAGGGTGTTCGCCAGAAGTGGCAGGGGGGGCTGCTTTTCTTGTTAATCCTAAAAATCCTCAAGAAATTGCTTTTGCTATTGAAAAGGTAGTTGAAGATCTAAAATTTCGCTCTGAGATGATTCAAAAAGGATTAGTTAATGCAGCTAAGTTTTCTTGGGAAAGTACAGCTTCAAAAACACTTCGTTTGATGGAAAGTTTGTGTAATATCCCATCTAAGAAGTATGTTTTTGAAGCCTCTTCTCTCCCTGAAGTAGAGCAGTTGAAGCAAGCTAGAAGTTAGATGTTGAATGCTTGATGTCAAAAACTATATCCTATACCCCATGTCAATCAATAGATCTGCAATATTTCGTTGGGCTGTGGGACTTGGTCTTCTTATCTATCTCCTAACGCTTGTTGATTATCAGGAGTTTTCCCATGTTTTATCTCGTGCTCATTTAGGATTGGTCATCCTCGCGATAGGGATGGTTCTCATTGATCGTGTTTGGATGGGTGCAAAATGGATGATCCTTCTCAGAGCTCAAGATGTTCACGCTTCTTTCTTGAGCTGCGTACGTTCCTATTTTATGGCTTCTCTGCTTGGACTTGTTTTACCCACCAGTGTCGGTTCGGATGTGATACGTTTGATGAGTTTTTCAGTTCGAGCAGGAGAAAGGGAAAAGATTGCAGCCAGCATTGTTGTTGAAAAAATATTAGGAATGTTTGCGATGTTGTTGTTAGTCACTATTTGTTCTTTTTTACTGATACAAACTTCTTCAGTGATTCATTGGAAATATTTTTATTTCATTTTGTCAGGTTTGCTTGCAATAAGTATTTTTTTCGTAGGTTCCCTTTATTATTTGCCTCGTTTAAAATTGAAAAGATTCAATTGGAAAATTTTTAAAAAGTTAGGGAATGTCATTTCTTCTTATCAGCAGTTTAGATTTTATCCTAAAGCAATGATTAGTTTTTTTGTTCTTTCTTTTCTTGAGCAGTTCATGCCTTTTATTTTTATTTTTATTTTGGCTAAGGCTTTTGAATTGCCAGGTTCTGCTTTGAGCTATTTTATGGTGGTTCCTTTTATTTATTTTGTAGCTAGAATTCCAATTTCAGTAGATGCCATTGGTGTTTTGGAAGGGCTTTATGTCCTTCTTTTTCCTATTGTTGGATTAGATAAGACGGATGCTTTGTGTCTGGGGCTGGCCAGCAGAATAGTAACGACCATGGGGCATCTTATGGGGGGTGCATTTTATTTTATTGGGAGAGAAAATGAGGTTAAGGAGTGATGAGAACAATAGAATATTTTACGTTTTTTTTTAAGAATAGTTATGGGTTCTCTAGGCCTCTAATATGAAATCTGCTGGGCTGTTTTAGGAAATTATCATTACTGTCTTCCAGGTATATATCGAGCCATTTTTCATGCCTATCAGAAAGATTCGGATTTGAGTGTTGTAGATGTTTCTGGAAATCATGGGTCTATTTTACATGACATTTCTTATTATAAAGATTTGGTTTCTCGAAATCCTCTAAAAATTCATTACCCTGAAGATGTTGTAATTTTTTCAGGACAGTTATCACATTTTATAACTAGATCTGATGGGAAAATAGATTCTTTTACATTACGGGTTAATAAGTTTGGGTTAAATGTAGGGGATGCTACGCTTACTTGTGAGGTAGATGGAATGGATACTTTTTACTTATCTCCAGAATTATTATGCAGTCAGGGAATTGTGATAGGCCTCTTAAAAAATCACTCAGGATTAGGTGAACCAAAGCTTAGTGTTAAGGAGATGATAATAGATAATAAAAGTTCAAAGCCTTCGGTTTCAATGGTAGACATAAACTAAACTTAAGAATTATAAAAATATATAAAATGGGGTAAACTGTCTGCCGTTTTTGAAATAAAATAAAAGCGATAGCTCTATGAAAAAAATATTTCTTTTTAAGTTTATATATTCTTCGAGTTTTAAAAGGGTCTTGTTTTGGATCCTTTTATTGACTGGATTTTTTCTTCGATTCAAAGGCATATTTCATTGGGTTCATAGCGACGGAGGATCTGCACATAGTGATTCCCATCTCATTTTACATCAGGTGATGTCCTATTTTAAAGGAGGGAGCTCCTTGCCTATTATTCCGACATATCCTCTTATGATTTATCTTTTTACGGGATTACTTTTCTTAGTAGATCGAATAGTGGGTTTGGGTGGCATAGGACCTTGGATTGTAGGAACTGAAATCCATTTAGGTATGTATGAAGCTACTATGATTGCGGTTGTATTTTGTTCGTTAATGGCAACTGCAACACTTGCAGTTGTTTATAAAATCGGGAAAAAGATTTATGGCGAGTGGGGAGGCCTTGGAGCATTATTATTTTTTGTGTTTTCCCCTATTCATATTTTGAATGCTCATTATCCCTATGCGGATGTTTTGGCTACTTTTTTTATTGCTCTTATTATCCTGTCTGCCATAAAAATTTATGAAGGGGGTAGTATTGGCTTGTATGTGGGCGCAGGAATTCTTTGGGGATTAGCCGTAGCAACTAAACAAACAGGTCTTCCGGCTTTTCTGCCTGTAGTTTTAGCGCATTTGTTATCAAAAGGGAAAAAGATAAAGAGAGGGAAACAAAGGTATTTTTTGAGAATTGTTTTATTTTTCTTCGTAGCCTTAACAGTATTTTTTTCTCTAACGCCTTATTTTATAAAAGACATACATTTTTTTGTTGTATCGTGGGCTCAAAGAGCAGGCAATCAATATGGACATGGTACGATTACCTTAACAAAAGAGATTACAGG
This sequence comes from Candidatus Auribacterota bacterium, assembly GCA_041906865.1. GTDB lineage: Bacteria > Auribacterota > JACPWU01 > JACPWU01 > JACPWU01 > CAZXEQ01. The sequence continues at coordinate 1,366 of JAYRIK010000103.1, read as the reverse complement.
ATCAATTTTTGAATTTCAAAAATTACTGAGCTCTTATGGGATAGGTTTAATACTTCTCTTTATTTTCTCTCTTTTCCTAAATCCGCAACGTCGAGCCATGATCGTTCTGGCTTCATATCCTATTCTTTACTTTTTTTCATTGGCCATGAATCGATTCATTGATGAAAGGTATATGGATCCTTTATCTCCTTTTGTAGCTTTGGTCCCATTAGGTTTTTTATTTTGGGGTTATCAAAAATTATATCGTCTAAAACTTGTAAGATATTTGCTTATTTCGGTTTTATTTTTTGCAATATTAATTCAACCTGTTTACTCTTCATTAGAGTTGGTGTGGTTGTTAGGTCAAAAAGATACGCGTGTATGGGCTGAAGAATGGATGAAAAATAATCTCCCTCCAAAGTCCAAAGTCATGATGCTCGGAGGAATTTATCAACCCAAAATTGGAGAATTTTCAGAAGCAGTGTCCCACCAATCACAAACATTTGATGAAGCTCAAAAAAAAGCAGATTTTTATTCTGCAACCGGTTTGAGAACATGGAAGTCTTCTTGTCGAGATAATTCTGTCTATTTGAATTTATCGCAATATTACACCCCTCTTAAGCATTTTGAACTCAAAGATGTTTCTGCGACGAATTTTTTTCACCCTTCGATTACGCTTTTCAAATTTAATTTAAGAAAAAGCGATCGTCAAAAAATGATTTATCTCCCCAAACCAGTTATTTATGGAGATTCTCATGAGTTTATTTTTTGTGAAAATAATCTTCCTTATGGGAAAGAACCTTTAGGTGGTAATCTTTCTGGGACTTCTTTCCAAAGAGTTGCGATATCAACGACCCCTTTAAAAACTATCGGTCTTCAGGTTTTTGTAGGACCCTTTTCTGGTAAAATAAAGACTTCATTGTGTGGTAAGGTTTTTACGTGTCAATTGGGACCTTATCAAGAAAGATGGATTGAAAGTTCTCCAGCTCGATCATTTCCATTTTTTAAGTGGATCTATCATGTTTTAATCAAATCAGATAGAAATTTAAAAGGAGGATTTCAACTTTTTACAGATCCTTATGAGTTTGGTGTAGCTGCTCTACAGGGAGGTCAGTTTGATTTGGCTGTTCAAAATTTATTGAAAGCTCTTCAGGATGCTCCTCATCCGAAAGACATTCTTTATTGGTTGGCAGTTGCTTATGTGGGATTAGGCGATATGGATAAAGCATCTTCTGTTTTTGATGCAGCTTCCAAGAAGGGATCTCTTAATGAATGGGAAAAACTTTTATCGATTTCATCGGGAAAACTTTATGATGAGAAATTTAAGGAAATGTTTGATATCGATCCTGATTTTTATCAAAATTCTTATGCCTATCGTTTTAACTCT